>CADEEU010000089.1 GCA_902826385.1 uncultured Acidobacteriota bacterium
AAAAAAGTCTGAACGGCGCACAATACGACCGTCAGATAACGCGTCCACTGGTTAAGTTTCTGCCGTCCGACCTCGCCTTCTTCCTGAATCTTCTTGACCGCGGGTGACAGCACCGGCAAAAGCTGCATTATGATCGACGCGGTAATGTAAGGCGTAACGCCGAGAGCGAATACCGAGATCGTCCGGAAGTTTCCGCCCGAAAAAAGATCGAGAACGCCAAGCAATGTTCCGGCAACGTCGTTCCAAACCTGTTCCAGCCGGGCTTTATTGATTCCCGGAGCGGAAATATGCGCTCCCAGGCGATAGACCGCCAGCAGCCCGAGCGTAAAAAGGATACGCTTCCGGAGCTCCGGGATCTTGAACATGTTTTGGACTGCGTTTAGAAACTTCTCCATAAAAATTCCGTCCGTCAAACTTCAGTTTGACACATCCGACGACAAACTAAAGTTTGTCGGACGTCGTCACCTTCTCAATCTGCGTTGCGGATCCGCCCACCTTTTCGATCTTGTCTTTGGCGGTTTTCGTAAAACGATGGGCCGATATCTTCAGCGATTTCGTCACATCGCCGTTGCCCAGGATCACCAGATCGTGCTTTGCCTTTTTGATCAGACCGCGGTCGTGCAGAATTTCCGGCGTGACCTCGTCACCTGCATTAAAGCTTGCTTCGATCTTTGCAAGGCTGATCTCGATCCACTGCTTCTTGAAAATGTTCGTAAAGCCGCGTTTCGGCAATCGACGCTGCAGCGGCATCTGTCCGCCTTCGAAACCCGGACGGCTGCTGTAACCCGAACGCGATTTCTGGCCCTTATGTCCGCGGCCCGCAGTTTTGCCAAGCCCCGAGCCAGGCCCGCGTCCAACGCGCTTTTTCTTATGGGTCGAACCGGGTGCCGGTTTTAAATTGTTTAAGGATAAAGCCATATAATTGTTAATTGTAAATTGCCAATTGTTGATTGATCCTGAAAAAATCCGCGATCAATTTAGGACAAGCCATTTACTAATCCACGATTCTCAAAAGGTGCGGGACCTTGTTGACAATACCGCGCGTCGCCGGCGAATCAGGCCGCGTTACCGTTTGGTTCAGCTTCGTTATGCCGAGACTGCGGACGATATCTTTCTGTTTTTGCGAGTAACCGATCGAGCTTCTGTAATACTGTATCGTAACCGTCCCGCCCGCCGAATTTTCTGATTTCTTAGCCATGATCTTATTTGTTCAGAGTTCAAGCTTCAGCTTGCCTCCGCCAGGCCAAGGACAAGCTAAAGCTTTGAACTGTGAGCCTAAACTAATTCCTCGACCTGCTTTCCACGCAGCCGTGCAACTTCCATCGGGTCTTTCATTCGCGTCAGGCCGTTAAAGGTCGCGCGTACGACGTTATGATTGTTGCTTGAGCCCAAAATCTTCGTGCGAACATTGTGCACGCCCAGGGCCTGCAGCACCAGACGGACTGCACCGCCGGCAATAACGCCGGTTCCTTCGGCAGCTGGTTTTAGCAGTACTCGGCCTGCGCCGTATTCGCCGATCAGCTCGTGCGGCAGCGTGCCTTCGATCAGCGGGACGCGGATCAGATTATTCTTCGCCGCCTCGACCGCTTTTTTGATCGCGTTTGGAACTTCCTTTGCTTTGCCTGTTCCGAATCCGACGTGGCCCGACTCATCGCCGACCACGACCAGTGCCGCGAACGACATATTTTTACCGCCCTTGACCACCTTGGTAACGCGGTTGATCGAGATAAGCTGATCTTTCAGTAACAGCCCGTTCGGAGAAATTCTCTGTTTATTCATCACCCTTTTCCTTCGCAGGCGTCGCCGCCGATTCATTTTTGTTCAGCCCGGCCGTACGCGTTGCGTCGAGCAAAGCCTTAACGCGGCCGTGATAAACGTAACCGCCGCGATCGAATACGACGCTCGAAACTCCGGCTGCAAGTGCGCGCTCCGCGATCGTCTTACCGACTGTCTCGGCCGCCGCGATGTTGCCGCCCGTACCCGAAAAAGCCTTTTCAGATGTCGAAGCCGTCGCCAGCGTTTTGCCGTTGTCGTCGTCTATCACCTGCGCGTAAATGTGGTTCAGGCTGCGGAAAACCGCCAGCCTCGGCCGCTCGGCCGACCCGCGTACTTTCTTGCGAATGCGGCTATGCACCCCGCGTCTAATATCTGCTCTGCTCTTCTGTGCCATATCTAAATTCGGAACGCGGACGCCCTCTCGTCCGCCCGTCAATTGCCTGCAACACACGCGGACGGAGGCGTCCGCGTTCCATTACTTACCCGTTTTGCCCGGTTTCAACTTATAGGTCTTATTCGCATACCGCACGCCTTTGCCTTTGTATGCATCGGGTTTACGCAGGCGGTTCAGTTCCGCCGCGACCTGACCCAATTTTTGTTTGTCGATGCCGGTCAGCGTGATCGTGGTCTGATACTGGTTGATCGAAGCCTTCGTGTTGACCCTTTCGGCCTTGGCCTCTACTCCGTCCGGCAGCGGATACTCGATCGGGTGCGAATAACCAAGCGCGAACACGATCTTCTTGCTCTGCACGTCCGCCTTGTAACCAACGCCGACGATGTCGAGCTCGACCTTGAAACCTTCGGTCACGCCGACGACCGCATTGTTCGCCAAAGCACGTGCCAGACCGTGAAAAGCAGCGAGGTCGTCATTCGCCCGCACGGCGGTCAGCGTTCCGTCTTCCTGCGTAAACTTAACGCCGCTCGGAACCGGCGTGTTCAACGTGCCCTTCGGCCCCTTGACCTCAAGCGCCGTATCGCTGATGCTGACGGTCACCCCGGCCGGGATCGTGATCGGTTTTTTTCCTACTCGTGACATAACTTTTGATGGAACGCCGCAGCTTGCCGGCGATTGCCGCCTGGCAGGCGGCGTTCCTTTTAATAAACTTCCGCCAATATCTCGCCGCCCACGTTCTCGGCCTTGGCTTTTTTGCCGCTCATGAGTCCGCGCGAGGTTGAGACGATATTCACACCGTATCCGCCCAGAACTTTCGGTATCTCGCCGGCGCCGACATAAACGCGGCGGCCCGGACGCGAAACTCGCGAAAGGTGTGTGATCGACGACGTCCCGCGCGAATCGTATCGAAGAAACACGCGGATGACGTACTTGATTCCCTCGCCCTTAGTCGTAAAATTGTTGATGTAGCCTTCCTCTTTCAGGATACGCGCGACTTCCATCTTCAGCTTTGAACCCGGTATATCCACACGCGGATGATTTGCCGCAATCGCATTGCGGATTCGCGTAAGCATATCGGCTATTGGATCTGTCATTCTCTTTCTACTCCGTCAATCTATGTTCGATTTTCAATTTGCGATTTCGTCTTTCAATCGCAAATCGGCATTCGCAAATCGCAAATCATTTTACCAGCTCGATTTCACAACACCCGGTATCTGGCCTTCGAGCGATAATTCACGCAGCGCGATTCGCGAGATACCGAATTTCCGCAGATATCCGCGCGAACGTCCAGACTGCGAGCAACGATTGCGAACGCGGATAGGACTGCCGTCACGCGGCATCTTTTGCAATTTCATCACCGCGGCATCGACCTCTTCCGGGCTCGACTTCGGATTATTGATTATCGCCTTAGCAGTCGCTCGGCGCTCACGCCACAACGCGACTTTGACCTTGCGTTTGTTGTTTTTAACTACTTTACTGATCTTCGCCATATCTTCTTAAGTCCCACGTCCCAGAAGTCTCAGGTCCCAGGTCTGAGTCCGACTCGGGACTCTCGGGACTTTAGACCTGGTGCTTACTGCCTAAACGGCATTCCCATCGATTTCAGAAGCGACCGTGCCTGCTCGTCGTTCGTCGCGGTGGTCACGATCGAGATATTCATTCCGCGAGTTTTGTCGACCTTGTTAAAGTCGATCTCCGGAAAGATGAGCTGCTCGCGAATGCCGAGCGTGTAATTGCCGCGGCCGTCGAAGGCTTTGCCCGAAATGCCGCGAAAGTCGCGCACGCGGGGAAGAGCGATCGAGATCAAACGGTCGAGAAATTCGTACATCCGGTCGCCGCGAAGCGTCACCATTGTACCGATGGCCATTCCCTGCCGCAGCTTGAACGCGGCAATCGATTTTTTCGCCTTGGTGATGACCGGCTTCTGCCCCGTAATCGACTTCAGCTCTTCAGCCGCAACATCCAGAATCTTCGCGTTGGAGCTGGCCTCGCCCAAACCCATGTTCACGATGATCTTCTCGATCTTCGGAATCGCCATCGGGTTCTTGATCTCGAACTCCTTGGCAAGTGCCGGTGCGATCTCTTTCTTGTATTTTTCTCTTAATCTAGCCATTTCTTTTTGTACGACCACGCCTTCCAGCCTGTCGAGCGAACGGGCGGGAAAGCCCGTTCTACCTTATTCCTCAGCTTCCTTGTCGGCCGCCGTCTTCTTCGGTTCTTTTTTACCGAAAACGTTCGGTGCCGGGATCACTTTGCCGCTTTTGGCAACGCGGACCTTCTTCCCGTCCTGAATTTCGTACTTGACCCTGGTCGGCTTACCACTTTCGGGATCGATCAACGCAACATTCGAAATGCTGACCCACGCTTCCTGCTGGACGATACCGCCTTCGCGATTGAGCTGAGGTACCGGCTTACGGTGACGCTTTACGATCATCGCACCCTCGACCTTGACCTTGCCGTTGCGAGCATCGATCGCGATCACGCGCCCGCGATACGGCTGACGCTTGCCCTGGCTGTCATAACGCGCATATTCCTTGCCCGCAATAAACACAACCTGATCGCCGCGCTTGATCTTGCTTGTAACTGTTCCTTTCTTTTCCGTCTTCATCTTCTTATTCTCTTTCTTTTCCTCTTATTCTTCTTCTGTAGTTAAAAGACTTGTCCACGGAAGAGGAACAAAAAGAAATGAAGCTTTCAAGATCTATATAACTTCCGGAGCCAAACTCACGATCTTCATGAAATTCTTCTCACGCAGTTCGCGGGCGACCGGCCCAAAAACGCGTGTGCCGACGGGCGTTCCGTCATCTTTGATCAACACCGCCGCATTCTCGTCAAAGCGGATGTAGCTGCCGTCCTTACGGCGAACTTCCTTACGCGTCCGCACGATGACCGCGTTGTAAACCTTACCCTTCTTGGCCGTTCCGTCGGGTGACGCTTCCTTTACAGTGACCTTGATCTTGTCACCGAGCCGGGCGATCTTCGCCGTCGAACCGCCGATCGGCGCGATCATCTCAACCCGCTTTGCTCCCGAATTGTCCGCGACCGCCAAAGAGGTCTGCATCTGAATCATAACTTTTTCTCCAGTGGTCAGTGGCCGGTGGCCAGTGGTCTGTTTTTCTGATCACTGACCACTGATCCCTGTTCAACCGTTTATAGCTCCGCCTTCTGAATGATCTCCACCACGCGCCAGCGTTTGCGTGCCGACATCGGCCGCGTCTCAATGATACGCACCTTGTCGCCGATCTTGGCCCCGAGTTCGTCGTGGGCCATGAATTTCTTTCGCTTGCGAACATACTTGCGATAGATCGGATGTTTGACCAGGCGATCAACACGCACGGTGACCGTCTTGGTCATCTTGTCCGAAGCGACCACGCCGATCTTCTCGGCACGTTTGTGGACGATAGCCTTCTTTTCGCCTTCGGCAACGTCGGTCGATTCGGCTTTAGCCTTCCTGGCTTTCGCGGGTTTCTTTTCGTCCGAGCCTTCAGCCTTGACGGATTTCTTCGGTGCCGCTTTCTTGGCCTCTGCTTTCGGCTCGGCCTCGGCGGCAACGTCGTCGGCCTTGGCCTCGACCGGAGTTTCTTCCGCCGCCGGCGCTTCAACGGCCGCTTCGACCTTTTCTTCTAATTCTTCTGTCTTCTTCTTTGGCATTTCTTTCCTTTTTGCTCGGCCCTACGCTTTCTCTTTCGGAGCGTTCATCAGCGTGTGAACTCGCGCCAGGGTCTTTTTCTCACGACGGATGTCTTTTAGCGTGTCGCCGACGCCGAGTGCCTTTCTAAACTTCAGCCTGAAAAGCGATTCCTTCAGCGCGTCCGCCTGGTCTTTTAATTCGTCCGCGCTCATATCGCGAAGCTGGTCTAATTGCTCTTTGACTTTCATTCTTTAAACCACGCCTCCTTCCAGGTCGGCACGCGATACGAACTTGGTTTTGATCGGAAGCTTCTGTGCCGCCAAGGCGAAAGCTTCTTTTGCAAGCGCTGCATCGACGCCCTGGATCTCATACAACACGCGGCCCGGTTTCACGACAGCGACCCAATGGTCCGGAGCCCCTTTGCCTGAGCCCATACGTGTTTCGGCCGGTTTTCGCGTAATCGGTTTGTCCGGAAACATACGAATCCAGATCTTTCCGCCGCGTTTTACGTGACGCGTCATCGCGATACGGGCCGCTTCGATCTGACGATCGGTGATCCAGCCCGCTTCCAATGCTTTCAGCCCGAAATCACCGAAGTCGAGATTCTCGCCGCGCGTCGCTTTCCCGCGCATGCGGCCCTTCATCACTCTCCGGTGCTTGACCTTTTTCGGCATTAACATAACTTTCTACACCCCAAAAAAACGTTCAGTAATTACTAATCACCAATTACAGATTGATAGTTAATAAAGAAAATCTTATCGACCTCGATCGCCGCGATCATCTCTTCTCGGTCTGCGATCTCCACGTCCCGCACCGCGATCGACCTTCACCTCATTCACCGGATCGGTCGTTGTCCCGCGTGCAAGTGCAGCATTCGGGTCGAGGATCTCACCGCGATAGATCCAAACTTTAATCCCGATAATTCCGAAAGTCGTCAACGCTTCGGCAAAGCCGTAATCAATATCGGCACGCAGCGTGTGCAGCGGCAGACGGCCCTGCAGCGACCATTCGGTACGGGCGATCTCGGCTCCGTTCAAACGCCCGGCGATCATCACCTTGATGCCCTGAGCACCGAACCGCTGCGATTCTTCCATCGTTTTCTTCATCGCACGACGAAACGCAATACGCTTTTCCAACTGCTGTGCAATCTTCTCCGCCTGCAACTGAGCATTCAGTTCCGGATGGCGAATTTCCTGGATCGAGATCAGCACCTCGCGACCGGTCTTTCGCGACAGATCTTCACGCAGCTTTTCGATCTCAGAACCTTTGCGGCCGATGATAATGCCCGGACGCGCGGTGTAGATGATGATCTTCATGCGCGTGGCCGCACGCTCGATATCGATGTGCGATACGCCGCCGCCAGCGAATTTCTTTTTCAGGTCGCGCTTTAAGGCAAGGTCCTCGGCCAGGAATTTCGCAAAGTCCTGCTTCGCGTACCAGTGCGAGTGCCAATCTTTGTTGTACCCGACCCTAAATCCGTATGGATGAACTTTCTGTCCCATATTTTTTCGGAACGCGGACGCCTCGTCCGCGAGTTTGACGAGCGGACGAGGCGTCCGCACTCCCGCCTACTGCCTTTCCAAATCCTCGTTGATCTTCTGCTGCGCTTCATCCGCAGGCTGCGTTTCGTTCAACGCTTCGGTCGTCTGCGTCTCAACGTTCTTGGCGTCCGCGACTTCCGCATCGCCTTTAGCTTCAACGCCTGCCCCGACCTCAGCCTCCGCCGCTTCTACAGCCGGCGTCTCGATCTCTTCAACCGCCGGAGCTTCTTTCTTTTCTTTCTTCGGAGCCTCAGTTTTCTTCGCTGCCGCCTTTTTCTTCGGTGCGCCTTCGGCGGCACGCTTGGCCTTCGCGGCCTCGGCCTTCAATTCTTTCTCGGTCTTAGGCTGATCTTCGCTCGAAACCTCGATCGTGATGTGGCAATAGTGACGCTGTTCGCGATAGGCCCGGCCCTGCGGCGCCGGACGCATACGCCGCCGATTCTTATGCGGCCCCATATCGACAAAGCACGCCTTCACCCACAAATCGTCCGGATCGATGGCGATGTTCTGCTGCTCGGCCAAATAGGTCGCATTCGCGATCGCCGACTGCAGCGTTTTCGCGATCGGCTCGGCCGCACGCTTGTCCGTGAACTTCAGTATCGACAACGCCTGCGACACATTCCGCCCGCGGATCATATCGATCACCAGACGCGCCTTACGCGGTGAACCCTTAAGATTTCTAGTTTTTGCTATCGCTTCCATAAACAGTTGTCAGTAGTCAGTGTTCGGTCAGCGATCTTTTCTGACCACTGACCACTGTCCACTATTTCCTCTTCGCCATCTTCTCCGCCTTCGTTCCCGGGTGTCCCTTGAACATTCGGGTAGGCGAAAATTCTCCCAGCTTGTGGCCGACCATGTTTTCGGTGACGAACACCGGAATGTGGCGTTTGCCGTTATGGACGCCAAAGGTCAAACCGACCATGTCAGGCGTGATCGTCGAACGTCGCGACCAGGTTTTAATCGCCGGCGGCTTCTTCCCGCCATCCAGAATTCGCTGCAGCGTCTTCGAGATGCTCAGGTCGATAAACGGTCCTTTCTTTAATGAACGTGGCATAACTTATAAATTGTGAGTGGTGAATTGTGAATGGTGAATTTTCTTAATTCATCATTCATCAATCACAATTCATCACTTTCTCCTGCGATCTTTCACGATCATATTCGTCGTGCGTTTATTCCTACGCGTTTTGTATCCGCGGGTCGGCTGGCCCCAGGGCGTTACCGGATTGCGTCCGCCCGAGGTTTTACCTTCACCGCCGCCGTGCGGGTGATCGACCGGGTTCATGGCGACGCCGCGAACCTTCGGACGCTTGCCCATCCAGCGTGAACGCCCGGCCTTACCTAAGCTGACGTTTTCGTGCTCGGTGTTTCCCACCTGTCCGACCGTTGCGTAACAAACAACCGGCACCCGGCGAACTTCACCCGAAGGCATTCTCAACTGCGCATAATCGCCGTCCTTAGCAACGATCTGTGCAAAACCGCCCGCCGACCGCACAAGCTGTCCGCCTTTACCGGGCCGCAGTTCAATGTTGTGAACTTCGGTGCCAAGCGGAATGTTCTTGATAGGCAGAGCATTTCCCGGCAGAATATCCGCCTCTTCACCGCTCAAAACCGACGTGCCGACCTTCAGGCCGACTGGAGCGATAATGTAACGCTTCTCGCCGTCGAGATAAGTGATCAGTGCGATGTGGGCCGAACGGTTCGGGTCGTACTCGATCTGCGAAACCTTGCCCGGGATGCCCGATTTATCACGCTTAAAATCTATGATCCTGTAGTGACGCTTGTGGCCTCCGCCTCGGCGGCGAATCGTGATCCGACCGTCGCTGTTGCGGCCTGAAATTCTCTTCTTCGGCTCAAGCAGTGATTTTTCGGGTACTGCTCCCGGCGTCAATTCGTCGCGGGTCAGATAAGTCTGATACCGCCGTGCCGGTGAAGTCGGTTTTAATCTCTTGATTCCCATAATTCAGTCAGTGGACAGTGGACAATGGACAGTGGACAGTGGGTTTCATTATTTTCCATTGTCCGTTTTCCATTATCCATTGATTAAATTGCTTCCGCGTAATCTACCATCGGCTCGCCTTTCTTCAAGGTCACGTAAGCTTTCTTCCAGTTCGGGCGACGACCGACCTGGCGGCCGCGGCGTTTTTCTTTTCCTTCGTACTGGATTGTGCGGACCGAAGCGACCTTTACATTAAAGATCTCCTCGACGGCTTTTTTGATATCCAGCTTTCCGGCGGTACGCTCGACGCGGAAGGTCAAAACCTGTCCGACCTTTCGGCCGTTATCTTCTTCCGACGAATCCTCTTTAAGGATCACGCTCTTTTCCGTGACGACCGGCGACTTCAAAATATCCCAAACGGTTACGTTACTCATTGTCGGTCGCCTCCTTGTCCGCCTTCACTTTTTTAGCGGGCTTCTCCGGCGTAGCATCCGCCTTAGGAGCAGCTTCTTTCTTCGGCTTTTCGGCCTTCACTTCTTCGGCGGCGGCCTCTTTCTTGGCAAGCTTCTCAGCTTTCGGAGATTCTTCAGCCGTAACTTCTTTCTTCGGCTTTGCTGCCTTAGGGGCCTCCCCCGCAACTGCCTCTGCTGCCGGCTTCTTCGGTTTCGCCGTCTTTACAGGTGCCTCTTCCTTATCCTTAGCTCCTTCACGTTTTGGATCGAGCAGCTCGTTCAGTTCTGCGATTGCCGTCTTCGAGATAAGAAGTTTTTCGTGATAAAGGATGTCGTAGATATTCAGCCCGAAGCTGTTCGTGACCTTTGTCTTTTCGACGTTACGCGATGACAGGATCAGATTTGCGTTATCGAGCGAATCGACGATCAGCGTTTTTACTTTCTTTCGCTTGTCGTCAGACAATTTCAGCGTTTCGACCGCGCCCAAAAAGTCTTTTGTCTTCGGCCCGGCAAAGCTGAATTCGTCGATGACGATCAGATTGCCCTCACGCAATCTTTCCGACAAGGCCGACCGCAACGCACCGCGGCGCATTTTTTTCGGCATCTGGTACGACCAGTCGCGCGGCTGAGGCCCATGGACGTTACCGCCGCCCTTCCACAAAGGCGAGCGGAGCGATGCGATACGAGCACGGCCGGTTCCTTTCTGTTTCCAAAGCTTGCGGCCCGAACCCGAAACGTTCCCGCGCGTCTTCGTCGCGCTCGTTCCCTGCCGGCCGTTTGCCTGGTAGTTCACCAAAGCGGCATGCACCAGCGACTCGTTCAGCTCAACGCCAAACACCGCATCCAGCAGCTCGACATCGCCGACTTCCTTATTCTTCAAATTGCGAACCTTTACGGTAGGCATAATCTCTAACTCCGTTCCCAAAATTACCAATTGTTGTTTCAAAGAAAACTTGAACGGCAATTAATAATTAAAAATTGATAATTAATACCTATGACTTCTTGACCACAACCAGGCTGCCGTTCGGTCCAGGCACGGCACCGCGGATCATCAACAAGTTGTTTTCCGCATCGACGCGAGCCACCGTCAACCCTTTCACCGTCACCTGAGCGTCACCCATGTGGCCCGAAGAACGCGTACCTTTAATAACACGCGACGGGTAAGCCGACTGTCCCATCGAACCTGGTGCCCGTACGTTCATCGAACCGTGCGACTCCGGCCCGCGGTGAAATTTATGTCGCTTGAT
>CADEEU010000090.1 GCA_902826385.1 uncultured Acidobacteriota bacterium
CAAACCCGAATTCGCCCACACGCTAAACGGCAGCGGCCTCGCCGTCGGACGCACATGGATCGCCATACTCGAAAACTATCAGCAAGCAGACGGAAGCATCGTCATTCCCGAAGTCTTGCAGCCTTTTATGAACGGACTGGAAATGATCGCCTGACCGAGTGGAGCGACAAGCATCCCTGCTTGTCCGGTCGCGAAGCGGCCCGACCGGCGCTTGGGCTAAAAGCATGCTCGCGTTTCACGCTCAGGCAAGCAGGGATGCTTGCCGCTCCAGTCTTGCACTCAAACACAGTTGTAATTACGATGTAATTATGAAAGCCCAGATCATCCAGATTGGCAATTCCCAAGGGATCCGCATACCCAAAATGATGCTTGAAGAAACACGGCTTTCGGGCGAAGTCGAACTTGAAGCACACAAGGACGGCCTGTTGATACGCAGCGTCCAAAAACCTCGCGGCACCTGGGACGCCGAGTTCAAGGCTCTGGCCGACGCGGATGACGATCAACAACTGACGCCCGTTCCCGCCACCTCATTCGAATCAAAGGAGTGGAAATGGTAAACCGCTTCGACGTTTATCTGATCAATCTGGATGAGCGTCCGTCAAAGGACCCGAAAAACACTCGGCCCGCGGTCGTGATCTCACCGGACGAGCTGAACCGCAACGTCGAAACCGTGATCATTGCCCCGCTCGCGTCAACCAATGCCCGCTACCCGACCCGCGTTCCGGTAACATTTCTTAACAACGAACGATTCGTCATCCTCGACCAACTTCGCACCATCGACCGGTCACGCCTCGCAAAAAAGATCGGCTCGCTCGACAGCAAGGGCCAGGCCGACGCACTAAAGACGCTTACCGAACTTTTCGCCGAATAAATCGTGCAGTCAATAAAACATTTGCCCCTACATGAGACGATGTGGTAAGATTTGAAATCGCTGCGGGCCTGTGTCCGGGGCGGGTTCTTTGAAAATTACAACTTTTTCGTGACGGAATATAGGCCGCATCCCGGCCGGTTAGAAAATGTTTTTTCTAAATTCGTGGAATTTCGGCAAAATGTTGTCGTAAACCCAATTGTTTCAATGAATTACACGTTCCACTCCAAAGTGGAACACGGGTGGAACAAGAGCGGAACAAAGTGGTTTTGTCAGACACCGCAAAGCCGAGATTGGTCGCGTAACATTAATACCGGCAACAATTTATCCGGTCAGATATCGCGAAGAGCGGCAAGCGGGTCAAACGCCGGCTGCCTTTGCCTTGTCCCAGAGCGAATCCATTTCGTCTAGCGTGGCCTCGCCGGTCGAACGTCCCTCGCGTTTCAGTTCGTCCTCGACGTATTTGAAACGCCGTCGGAACTTTCGGTTGGTCTTTTTGAGCGCGGTTTCGGGTTCGACGTCCAAATGGCGGGCAAGATTCACTACGGCAAAGAGCAGGTCGCCGATCTCCTCTTCTATGTTTGCCCGATCTGCCTTTTCGACGGCGGTCTTTAGCTCGGACGATTCTTCCGCGATCTTGTCGAAGATCGGCCCAGCCGAGTCCCAATCGAAACCGGCCTTTGACGCTTTCTTCGTGACCTTCAGCGCTTCGAGCAACGCGGGAAAATGGACCGGAACTTCGTCGAGCAGCGATTCCAGCTTTTTCTCAGGCTTGCCTGAGGCCTTTCGCTCATTGGCCTTCAACGTGTCCCAGTTGTCCAGAACGTCCTGGGCTTTTTCGAGATTCGCGTCGCCAAAAACGTGAGGATGCCGCAGCACAAGCTTCTGAGCAACACCGGCCGCAACGTCGTCGATCGTGAAATCGCCCTTTTCCGCAGCGATCGTCGAATGGAACACGACCTGGAGCAGCAGATCGCCCAGCTCTTCTACCAAATGCGACGTATCGCCGCTTTCGCCCGCGGCATGAATCGCGTCGAAGGTTTCGTAGGCTTCCTCAAGCAAATACTGCGACAGCGACTGATAGGTCTGCTCGGCGTCCCACGGACAACCGCCCGGCGCCCGCAGCCGGGCCATTACCGCAACAAGTTCGTCGAATGATTTGGACATGTACACGATTAAAGTCCAGAAAGTGCGGAAAGTCGAGGAGGTGCAAGAATCGACGGGACGCTCCGGACTTTCTCGACTTTTCGCCAAATGCTACTATCGAAGCATATTAGGAAGTTTATGATCGGACACGAAGAAAATCAGGAAGACGTAAGTTTCAAGGTCACCGACCGGCGTAAATTTAACGCAGACGGCTCGGTAAAAGAGGGCGTTGTTTTGGAAGAAGCAAAGCCCGCCGAACCACCGCCGCCGACCGAAAATCGCACCGCCGCAGCCCCGGCCAGGAGCGAAGAGCCCGTCCCTGACGAAGTTGGGTACGACGAACCGGACGGCGACGACGATGACATTCCCGGTGCCGACGACCCGGCAAGCTTCGTCAATTTTCTTTCGACCCTTGCGACCAACGCCGCAGCCAGTTTGGGTGCCGTCCCGCATCCGGCGACCGGCAAGCGCTCTGTCGATCTGGAAACCGGCAAATACTGGCTGGATGTTCTGGGCATGCTGCACGCAAAGACGACAGGCAATCTGCACCCGCAGGAAGCACGTCTGCTCGAAGGCCTGCTTGCCGACCTGCGAATGCAGTATGTGACGATGGTGAGAGCAACCGAAGATAAGCTGAAAGCCCAGGCGGCGAAGAAGTTCTCGGATGCGGACATTTTGGGTAAGAAGTAGCGGATTCACCACAGAGGCACAGAGAACGCCGAGATAGTTAGAATAGTCGTCTTCTTATTCTGCTGTGATGTGATCTGAAATCGCAGTCCCTTTTGATTAGCTCTGCGTCCTCTGTGGTTAAATCTTTTTAATGAAGCTGACTTTTTTAGGAACAGGCACCTCTACCGGCGTTCCTTCCATCGCCTGCGATTGCGAGACGTGCCTGTCCGACGATCCGCGAGACAACCGGCTGCGTGTTTCGATCATCATCGAACACGCCGGGAAAACGATCCTCGTCGACACCTCATCCGATTTCAGGCAACAGGCGTTGCGGGCGAACATCCGAAAGCTGGACGCAATCCTGATAACGCATTGTCACGTGGACCACGTGTTCGGTCTCGACGACATTCGTCCGCTGAACTTTCGCTACGGCGCCATGCCGATCTTTGCCAACGAAATTGCGTGGATCGATCTTCGTCGCATTTTTAAATATATTTTCGAGCCGACACATTTCGGCGGCGGTTTGCCGCAGTTGATCCCGCACACGGTCGTTCACAATTCGCCGTTCTGCATCGGCGACGAATTAACGGTCACGCCGCTTGAAGTTATCCACGGCAAACTGCCGGTCGTCGCATATCGCTTTAACGATTTTGCATACGCGACCGATCTGAAAACGATCCCGCCCGATTCGATGGACGGCCTTCGCGATCTCGATGTCCTGGTCCTCGATTGCGTTCGCCTGAAACCGCACTCGACGCACCTGCATTTGGATGAGGCCCTGGAAATAATCGAAGACCTGAAACCTAAACGGGCGTACCTGACACATCTGAACCACGATATTCTTTACGAGCGAGATTCTGAGTTGCTGCCGGAAAATGTAAAGTTTGCGTGGGATGGTTTGATCCTCGAGTGAGGCGAGTTTCTTCTACGTCAAGCTTAAATGATTGCGTTTTAAGCTTGTTACCGTAGTGTTAAACACAATTTGATGCTTTACGTCAGCCGTCGCGCCGTAAATTATTGAATTTACACGCTTTAGCAAATAGTTTAAAAACCACTATATTTTGTGTTGACAAAGGCATTTGGCTACAATATAGTCTATAGCCACTGAAGGAACGTGGAGTTGAATTATTACTTCGAACGTGTTGGTAGGCTGCAAAGCCGTAACTGCCCCGCTAGCGGTAATGGGGAACGACGACTGCCAAAAAGGTCCGTGATCTCAACTTTCACATTGGGTAAACGGCAGCCGGTAGGAAGCCTTTAATTAGGCCCAAACTAATCCAAATCAAACCAAGAGGTTCGACCAGGACGCCGCTTTTGGAGAAGAGCAGGTGGTGAGGAACATTTTGTCCCTTGCAAACCGCCGCTGCTTTTCTTGCCGATGTCCTGTCGTCAAAAATAATAAAAAGTGTTGGGGGAACGCACAATTAAAATGGACACCTTCGTCGGTCACACATCAAGCGCAGCGGCAAAGCAAACAGAACAGGCTACACAGACGACAATGCGCGTAACAAAGCGCAACGGCAACCATGAGCCGGTCGACATCAACAAGATCGTTAAGGCCATCTCTCGCTGTACGTATAATCTGCCGAATGTCGATACGCTGCGGATCGCGACCAAGACGATCAGCGGCCTTTACGACGGGGCGACCACCAAAGAGTTGGACAAGCTGTCCATCCAAACGGCCGCCAGCCTGATCTTCGAAGAGCCCGAGTACTCGAAGCTCGGTGCCCGGCTGCTTAATCAGTACATCGAAAAAGAAGTCCGCAATCAGGAGATACATTCCTTTTCGCAATCGATCGCGTTCGGAGTTAAGGAAGGGTTGATCGCACCGCGCGTCGTCAATTTCGTTCAGGAAAACAGCCGCAAGTTGAACGATGCGATAGACCAGACCCGCAACGATCTATTCGAATTTTTCGGCCTTCGCACGCTGTACGACCGTTATCTGCTGAAAAATCCGGTAACGCGCGACGTTATCGAAAGCCCGCAGTTTTTCTGGATGCGCGTTGCCTGCGGCCTGTCGGAAACGCCTGGAGAAGCGATCGATCTCTACCGGCTTTTCTCTTCGCTGGAGTATGTTCCTTCGACGCCGACCTTGTTTAATTCGGGAACTAAGCACGAACAGCTTTCAAGCTGCTTCCTGCTCGATTCGCCCGAAGACAGTCTGGACAGCATCTACCGTAAATATTCTGACGTCGCGATGCTCTCGAAATTCTCGGGCGGCATCGGCATCGCCTATCACCGTGTGCGTTCACAGGGTTCGCTGATTCGCGGAACGAACGGCCATTCGAACGGGATCGTGCCGTGGTTGAAAACGCTAGATTCGTCGGTCGCGGCGGTAAACCAAGGCGGTAAACGAAAAGGAGCCGCGTGCGTTTATCTTGAAACCTGGCACGCCGACATCGAAGATTTCCTTGAGCTTCGCGACAACACCGGCGACGAAGCCCGCCGGACGCATAATTTAAATCTGGCTAACTGGATACCCGACCTGTTTATGAAACGGGTCGAGGCCGACGCGATGTGGTCGCTGTTCGATCCTAAAGTTGTGCCGCATTTCCCCGACCTGTACGGCGAGCAATTCGAAGAGGCCTACGAGGCCGCCGAAGCGGAAGAAAAATTCATGCGTCAGGTAAAGGCCCGCGATCTGTACGCCAAGATGATGCGGACGATGGCCCAGACCGGCAACGGCTGGATGACCTTTAAGGACGCGTCGAACAAAAAATCGAACCAGACCGCAATGCCGGAGAACGTCGTACACTTGTCGAACCTGTGCACAGAGATCATCGAGGTCACCTCAAAAGACGAAACGGCGGTTTGCAACCTTGGCTCGTTGAACGTTTCGCGATATGTGAACGATGACGGATTTGATTTTGCGAAACTGCGTGCAAACGTCGGCCTCGCAGTCAGGCAGTTGGACCGTGTGATCGACCTGAACTATTACGCCATCCCGAGCACGGCCGATTCGAACAGCCGCTGGCGCAACATCGGCCTCGGCGTTATGGGCCTGCAGGATGTTTTCTTTGCGTTAAAGCTCGCGTTCGATTCGGATGAAGCGAGAAAGCTATCGGCGAAAATTCAGGAAGAGATTTATTATGCAGCCCTCGATGCGTCGTGTGATCTGGCGATCGCAAAAGGAGCTCATCCGGCATTTCCCGAGACTCGTGCCGCATTCGGAATTTTGCAATTCGACCTCTGGGGCGTGACACCCGAAGACGGCGAGCGATGGACCGAATTACGCGAAAAGATCAAAAAACACGGCCTGCGCAACAGCTTGATGATCGCCATCGCTCCGACGGCAACCATCGCCTCGATCGCCGGCTGCTACGAATGCATCGAGCCGCAGGTGTCAAACCTCTTCAAACGCGAAACCCTAAGTGGCGATTTCGTCCAGGTAAACAAATATCTCGTCCAGGAACTAAAACAAACCGGCCTGTGGACCGACGAGATCCGCAACAAGATCAAACTCTCGGAAGGTTCGATCCAGGACATCGAAGAATTCTCCCCCGAGCTCCGCACACGCTACCGCACCGCCTGGGAAATCCCAATGCGTTCGTTAATTGATATGATGGCCGACCGCGGCGCCTTCATCGACCAAAGCGCTTCTTTGAATTTGTTCATGGAAAGCCCCAACATCGGCAAGCTCTCGTCGATGTACATGTACGCGTGGCAAAAAGGATTGAAGACGACATATTACTTGCGTTCTCGTCCCGCGACGAAGATTGCTCAAGTGACGGCCGATTATAAGAAGGCGGAAATCGTTCCCGACAACGAGCCGGATGTAATGGCGTACTCGGATGCCGAAGCTTTGGCGTGTTCGCTGGAAAACCCCGAGGCGTGCGAGGCTTGTCAGTAATTTGTAGCATCATCAAGTCATGAGACCCTAAAAGCAGTCTCGATTTTGATCGCGATCTTTGGAGTCTCATTTAGCATTTTCGGGGCGATACTTCTATCTGCTGTTGATCGAAATACTCGCTTGCTGGAGGCGATGCAACAGGAGGGAATGGCACAACAAATAGATGCTCAGGGGTTACGCTCGATCATAATACGGCATGCGACAGGTTACGTCGTGATCGGAGTTCTTTCTTTAGTCAGCGGAATCGGACTGTTTTTTCGCCATAAATGGGCGCTTTTGATTTGGCTGCTAATTACCATTTTTATTTTAAGTTTAAGCTCGTATCAGTTTTTCATAAGAATCTGGCGCGGCAATTTAGAGAGCGGAGACCTAATCGGTTTCGCCCTTATTTTGTTAGTCTTCGGAGCAACAGGAATTTATTTTCTTCGCCCAAGAACAAGATTATTTTTCGAGAATCGTGAAGTTATATAACTTTACGTCCTGAAGATCGTATGCCAATACTTTTATGGAAGAAAACTTGACGAGTCAAACGCAGACGATCTTTGAGCGAATCAAACGACTCAACGACACTGAAAATGAATTCTGGTCGGCCAGAGAACTTGGTCGCGTGTTGGAATACTCCGAATTTCGTCACTTTAAGCCAGTTATCGAAAGAGCCAAGGAAGCGTGTAAGAATAGTGGAATCAATGTTTTAGACCATATCGAGGATATCCTCGATATGGTTCCCATCGGCTCAGGTGCTGAACGCGAACTGGAGGATGTCAGACTATCGAGATACGCATGCTATCTTATCGTCCAAAACGCTGATTCCACCAAGGAAATAGTCGCATTGGGGCAAACTTATTTTGCCGTCCAAACTCGTCTTCAAGAAATTCAGCAGATGCAAGCCTATCAGCGGCTGAAGACTGAAGACGAGAAGCGCAAATTTCTTCGTGAAGAAATGTCACTTCACAACAAGCAGTTAGCAGAAGCCGCAAAAGACGCGGGCGTTGTGGAACCACTAGACTATGCGATTTTTCAGAATCATGGATACCAAGGACTCTATGGCGGCTTGACGGCGAAAGATATTCATTCCCGAAAGGGTTTGAAAAAGAGTCAGCAAATCCTCGACCACATGGGAAGTACGGAACTTGCTGCCAATCTCTTTCGCGCGACACAGACGGAAGAAAAATTACGAAGAGAAGAAATAAAAGGAAAGAACAGAGCTAATCAAGCTCATTTCGAAGTAGGAGCTAAGGTTAGAAAAACAATCGAGGATATAGGTGGTACGATGCCCGAGAATCTACCTGTAGCAGACAGCATTAAGAAACTGGACGATACTTCGGAACCCAAAAGCCTGAAAGGGAAGTAACCCTTCATTTGATCAACCCGTCTTTGTTCCCTCCAGATCGACCCTAAAATGAGTGTTTGTTGACTCTTAGCACCTCGGCGACGCTCCAGGCCTGGGCGAAGCAGCCGCGGGGGCGGTGGGACTGATCGGCGTCGAATATCTCGGAGATCTGCCTCAGGCCGGCTTCGGTCAGGTGTGATTCGAAACCCGACAAGATTTCCCGAACACGTTTCTCGGTTTCCGCGTTGCTGCCGTGGACTTTGCGGTATGCGTCTATGAACGGCCCGATCAGCCAGGCCCAAACGGTTCCCTGGTGATAGGCCGAATCCCGATCGAACGGCGAGCCGATGTAGGTCGGACAGTATTGCGAATCATTCGGCGACAGCGACCGAAGGCCCAACGGCGTCAGCAACTCTGACTCTACTTTTTCGACGATCTTTGTCCCACGGTCTGCATCGACCATGGAGTGCGACAGCGACACAGCGAAAATCTGGTTGGGCCTGATCGCCGCGTCGCGGGTGCCGTTGTCAACAACGTCGTACAGGCAATTTTCCGCTTCGTTCCAAAACGCTCCGTTGAAACTGAGCTTACACAGATCGGCCATTGCCAGATAGCGGGCCTCATCCTTTGTGTCGCCAAACTCGGCGGCAAGCCCCGCCATTATCAATAAAGCGTTGTACCAAAGGGCTTGTATCTCGACCGCTTTGCCCGTTCGCGGCGTGATGACGAGATCGCCGACCTTTGCATCCATCCAGGTTAACTGAACGTCCGGAGAACCCGCATAGAGCAAGCCGTCCGTATCAAGGTGGATGTTGTAACGCGTGCCGTTCAGGTGCCAGGCAACGATGTCCGCCAGCTTTTCATATAGATTTTTGCGGACGAACTTCAGATCGCCGGTCTTTTCGATGTAGGCCCGGACGGCTTCGAAATACCATAGTGTCGCATCGACCGTGTTGTATTCAGCCATGTCGCCCGCGTCCGGAAAACGGTTCGGGATCATGCCTTCCGAAATATGGTGTGAGAATTCGAGCAGGATATTTTTTGCTATCTCATGACGGCCGGTCGCAAGCGTAAGGCCGTTGAGTGCGATCATCGTATCACGGCCCCAATCGGAGAACCACGGATATCCCGCTATGACCGTCTGTCCGCCGCCGCGGGCGACGATAAACTGGTCCGCCGCCAAAACGAGTTGCTTTTCGAAATCGGTTTTTACCCCTGATTTTCTTATGAGTGATTTACGACGTTTGATCTCATCGGCTTCGACCGTGCCGTAGTCGAAAGTTCCGCCGTCGTCGGTAGAAGCGAAAACCGTGGCGGGACCGCGTGACAGCTCGAATGCGAGTTCGAACGGCTGGAAGAGGTCTTCGGTAAAATCGAACCCGCGTTCCCTTTCGATCGCGTATTCAAAATTCTTGTACCAATAGCCGGTGTCGATTATCTCGGCGCCGCTATGATTCAAAAAGAGCGAAGGGCAATCGTCAGCGGCGTCGATTTGGACCATATTTTCTCCGACTGAATGGCGGAACCGAAACGACTCCGATTCGCGCTGAAGGCCGTGGTAATCGACGAATGACAAAAGCGGTTTGAGGGTAAGTTTAACGCCGGCGGGATTACCCCCGACAATCGCCCACCGGCAAACTGTCGTGTTGGAGCCGTGGGCCATGAACACGCGTTTTTCAAGGACAAGATCGTCGATCTCGTAAGTCCAGATCGGAAACGGATCAAGCCGGAATTCCTTAAGAAGCAAATAGCCCTGTGGGCTGACAACGCCCGGAAACTGGTTCGATGAAAGATCGAATCCTTGACCGTCGAGCTCGATCGTTTCCTCGAACTTGGACAAAACGGTCACGCGCCCTAGCGGCGGTCGTGTGGCGGCGGTGAGCAGGCCGTGGTACCGACGCGTGTTTGCACTCGCGACAGTGCCCGACGCAAAACCGCCGATGCCGTTCGTCTCAAGCCACTCACGGCTTGACGCGGCTTCAAAATCGTTACATATCCGTCGGTCGAAAATAATCATCCCTTGTCCAAATCGTCGCCGCGAGCACCAATATTCCCGGAACTTTACCGACCTAAAGCTGCGAATATAACTTCTCGGTAGCCTTGATCATTCGGTCGAGCGAGAAACGCTCGGCGGCGGTTTGCATCGATCGTTCGGCAAGGATTCGCCGTTTTTCGTCATCCGCCAAAAGCTCGGCCATCCGATTGGCCAGCTTGACCGGTTCGCCGATCGGTGCAGCTTCGGCCGCGTGGCCCAGCAGTTCTCTTGCCCCGTCGGTGTCCGTCGCCGCCACCGCGACGCCATTTGCCATTGCCTCGAGAATGGCCATTCCGAAACTTTCGCTGTAGGAAGCCGAGACGAATAAATCCGTTGCCGCAAACAACGACCGCATGTCATCGACCCAGTCCAGCCACAGGAATCTTTCTTCCAGACCGAAAACCTTCACGAGCCTTTTCAGCTCCCGGCGGAATTTTTTATCTACCGTGTTGTCCCTGCCGACGATGACGAACCGCACGTTCGGAAACCGCGACGCAAGCTCGTTTGCGGCCAGGACAAAGTCGCGATGGCCTTTCAGCGGCACAAGTTCGCCGACGGTTCCAACCACTTTCGCATCATCAGGTATTCCGTGAAAAGAGCGGAACGCATGGCCCAGCCGGACACGTTCCTCTTCTTCCGGCGGCCGAGCGTCTATTCCGTTTGGGATGAGGACGACCTTGTTCTTCGGAAAGATGTTCTTCAGCACCTGCTCGACCCCGGACGAGACCGCGATCGCCTTCGACAAATTTTTCAATGCAAAACGGTTGAACGGCTTTAAAGGAAAAAGAACGTGCCGCGTAAGGACGAACTTTGCATTACCCGACATCGAACAAGCAAGACTGGTCGGGATATAGTCCCGAGCGACGTGTGCGTGAATGATTTCGATCCCCTTTTCACGAGCAAAACCCGCAATCCTGGTAGCACTCAAGATCCCGAACGAATTTCTTATCGACACGTGAAAAATATTCGCCGACGGCAGAAAATCCAGCCGATCCT
>CADEEU010000091.1:0-2134 GCA_902826385.1 uncultured Acidobacteriota bacterium
GTCTAAACGAAGGTGACGTGGCCCCTCTTGACCTGAATTTGGTCAGGGTTGAAAGTGGACGGCTGCGCATCCAGCGTATCGAAGCTAGAAATGAACTGGAAACTGCCTTGCTCCGAATTCGAACGCTGATAGGTGCTGATGTCACAGAACCGTTGCGTCTAGCTCCGCAGAGTGACCGACCACCACGACTTGATCTGGGATTGAGCGAGCTAACTGATAAAGCCTTGAACGAGCGAGCCGATCTGCAAGCCGCTCGACTGGGCGAACGGATCGGAACTGCGCGGATTAATTTGGCCCGAGCTCAGGCAGCCCCTGATGTTACTCCATCAGTGCGTTTCTCACGCTCGAAAGCATTTACCGACCTTCCTGCATCGGCCGGAGGCGGGACAGCAAATAATCTTGACAGTGAATTGACGTTCGGCGTTTCGATCGGCCTTCCGGTATTCAACCGCAATCAGGGCGGCATCGCGGCCGCTTCGGGCGAACAGGTTCAGGCTGTTCGCACCCGTGAGTTTTTGGAGGCTACGATCCGGCGGGATGTTGCCGTCGCTTATAGCCAGTATCGCGCCGCAGCGGAAAAACTGGTTCTCTACACAACTCAGATCATGCCGCGGGCAGAGGCGAATTTGCAGACGGTGCGAGCAGCTTATAACGCGGGCGAGTTTTCCGTTTTTGAGGTTGTTAACGAACAGCGTCGGCTTAACGAGAATGTGACCAACTACAACCGGGCCTTGGAAGAATACTATACGACTTTGACGGCACTCGAAGCGGCCGTGGGAACTGCCCTCCCCCCCTCAGCATTCACGCCGGGTTCCATGTCAGTTTTGCCGGATACGGAAGCGGTACCGAGCCAGTTTAACAGGGAAGAATTTTTGAAAACGATCAACGCGGATAAGGCGCTGCGTCTCAGTTCGCTACGACCAACCAAAACAAAGATACAAGAGGAGAAAAAATGAAAACACTCATAATTGGAGCAGTTTTAACAGTAAGCATGGTGTCTCTCGCGTGTTCCGGCGGAACCGCCACTAATGGCAACACAACGATTGCAGCGAATAAGGCACCGGCGAACTCAGGTACGGTGACCAACACTGCTCCCGCGAAAACCGATGAGGTTCCGGCATCGGTCAAGGCGGCCCTTCCTGGCGCTCAGACTTTTACCGCTCTACACAAGGAGCTGACCGATGCTCAGATCGCGTCTATCGAAAAGGATACGGGCGGAAAGGTGTCCGAGAAGGATCACCACTCATTTCCCGGATTCTCGACGGTGAACGGTGCCAGGACGCAGATCGGGGCAGTTACCCTCGTGAAGGCAGCGGGCAGGGAAATCGTTGTCGTATATGAGAACAAAGAAGGGTCACCGTCTATCAAAGAGATCAAGGCGGAGGGCGTACCGGCTGGTTTTCTAAGCCAGTTCGCAGGAAAGGGACATGACGACGATCTACTCCTCGGAGCAGACATTAAGGCAAACGGTGCCAAGGAAGATGAGGCGAAGGCGATCACCGACGCGATCAGGATCGACGTTCTGTCGATGCAGGCTCTTTACGGCAAGGCACACGCACACTAATGTACTGGTCAAACACACATTTTACGCTCGGGTTTCGTACCTTCGCTGTCGTTCTGGCCTTTGTCTTGTTCTCGGCGAGCTTTGCCTCCGGTCAGGAAACGACTGGCACACGCGCAGGCGCGGTCTCGACAATAACAGCAGAGCGGAATGTTCAGAATGACAGCGGCCAGTTGAGCGTCATCCTTAAAAGATCGCCGGGCGATCCGCGCGTCGGAGAGACCGTGCATGTTCTGGTTTCTTTAAGCGAAAACGTGCAGGGCGGATTCGGATCGGGACCATTGCCGATTGAGAAGGCGATCGTTTTGCTCAGCGTGATACGCCCGGACGGGTCAGCTGTTGCCGAGAATCTCCCAACAAGCGAAGTAGCCGCAGGCATCTACCGGAGTTCTTACCGCTTCGACGGCACAGGCGATTTCAAAACAGTCTTTTCAATAACTACCGAAGACAAGAGAATATTTTCCGCAGATTTTCCGGTGACAGTTGCCCGGGCGCCGATTCGGTCGTCATTTTGGATCGGACTTTTGATTCTTCTATTACTCTGCGGAGCGACAACAGCCGCCATTTTTTACG
>CADEEU010000091.1:2144-10840 GCA_902826385.1 uncultured Acidobacteriota bacterium
TTTGAGAAAAAATGGGGCTCTGGGTTTTAGGCGAGCTGCTCCAGTCATTGCCGCGGTTATGACCGTGTTTATTCTGAGTGCGGCTATTCTCGCTTATCTTCTGCCGCCATCTCAAACGCGCGAAACATCGGCCATTCCGAGCGACGCCTTTTCGGCAGCCGCCGTAAATGAATTACCAAAAGGAGTGACGATCACTGTTTCCAAGGAGTCGCAGCTTCTGTTCGGGATAAAGACGCAAGTAATCGATACGCGGCAGATCACGAGTGGTTTGAAAACGACGGGCGTGGTTCGTGCCCGTCCGGATGCGAAAGGAGTCGTGACGGCACAAGTCCCCGGAAGGATCGTGCTTAATCAGTCAGTATCTTTAGGTTCTGCCGTTGGTCGCGGTGAACAGATCGGCTTCGTTGAACAAGTACTCGACGTCTCCGGGCAGGCCGGTCTGGAATCACAGAGATTGGAAGTCGAAGCCCAGCAGCGGGAAGTTGAAGCCCGCAAACTGGAGCTGCGAAATACTGCACTAGCGCTTCAGGGGCAGCAGGCCCAAAGCAGAGCTGCTGCACAACAGGCCAGAACTCGTTTAGCACAGGCCCAGCGCGAGCTTAGAAGATCACAGAATCTTTTAGAGGTCGGCGCTGTTCCGAGAAAAAGGGTTGAAGAAGCCCAGACCACGGTCAAGGTGATCGAGGACGAGATCACTTCGGCAGATAAACAGGTAAGCCTCTTGGGTGACCAAATACGAGCTGCTCAAGCGGGCCAAAACATCTTTCATTCGCCAACCGTCCGTCAGCCTTCGCGGAATTTCCCGTTGTTATCGCCTGTAACAGGAATAATCGATCAGATCAACGCGACAAGCGGACAGCAAATCGCAAGCGGAGCGGAATTGCTGAAGATAGTTAACTTGTCAACCGTTCTGCTCGAAGCTCAAGTCTTTGAAAAGGATCTGCCCATAGTTCGTGAATCGTCGCGGGCTAGCTTTACTTCGTCAGCGCTCGCCGGTGAGGTCTATACGATCGGCACGCCCGATGGCGACGGGAGATTGGTTTCAATAGGTCAGACGGTAAACGACCAGACGCGAACCGTTCCGGTAATTTACGAAGTCAAAAATCCATTTAACCGGCTCCGGGACGGAAACTTCATCGAGATCACGATCGACACGAGTGGTAACAGACAAGTTCTGGCTGTACCGAAGTCGGCCGTAGTCCGCGAACAAGGTGAGGCATTTGTATTTGTATTTGATGGCGGCGAAACATTCGAGCGGCGGCCGGTCGCGTTGGGCGCTGAAGGGGCCGATTTCTATGAGATCGTGTCAGGTTTAGCAGAGGGAGAGCGGGTCGTGATCGAGGGCGTTTATCAACTGCGGACGACTCAGGCCGCCGAGTAGATAAGGGATAGGAATAGAAATGGGAAAACTCATAACTTTATCGCTTTTATTACTAACTTTGGGAGCGTGCAGTGTTCCGCAAACAACCTCTGACGATCGAAACACCAGTGAAAAACTCAAAACGGTTTTTCTCCAGATCGAAGGGTTTACAAAAAGCAAAAGCGGAGCCATATGAATGGCCTGACCGGAGAAGGTCCAACAGGCCCTGGATGGGCTTGCCGCTGTCAAGAAAGTAGAAATGCACCTGGATCGTGACGAATTCGAAGTAACTTTCGATTCGACCCAGATCGATGAGCAAAAAATAATTGAGGCCATCGACAAGACCGGTTTCAAAGCGTCGCTCGTTGCGAGCAGAGCCAACGTCAAAACAACGGGCGAACCGCCGAAAGATGATTTTGCATTGCCGCAGGGGTTTAAGGTGTTGGACGAAGCTCTCGCTCAGGCGCGAGCCGAAAATAAACCCTTGCTGATCCGGTTCTATGCCGAGTGGTGTCTGCCGTGTCAGAGAATGGAAAGGGAAACCTTCGCCGACGCGAAGATTAAAGGGCTTTTGCAAAGCATCGTTTTGCTCAAGATCGACACGGACCAGGAACCGGTTCTATCGGAGAAATTCGGCGTCGTAGGCTTGCCGGATCTCAGGTTGATGACTAGTGCCGGCAAAGAATTTCGACGTCTGCGCGGATTTCAGCCTGCCGAAAAAATGTTGAAAGATCTAGAAGAATTGATAAGTAACGGAAAATTGAAATGATAAAGAAAGCTATTCTTATGAGCTTCGCCGTGGTGACGGGTTCAGCCCTTTTTACCGCGTGCGGCAATGTTGCTACAACCACGGGAAATGACAATCCGCAGCCTGTAGTTGTTGAAACGTCGACGGACAACAATTCCCCTGGAACTGATCCTGCGTTCAAATTTGAGTTCCGAAGCGAACCGGGACAGGTTCTTGCCGGGACGCCGGCATCGTTGATCTTTACAGTCAAGGATAAACAAGGATCAGTCGTCAAAGATTTGCAGATCGTCCACGAAAAGCCGCTTCACCTTTTGATAGTGTCCAAGGATCTCGCAGAGTTTTACCACGTCCACCCCGAGCCTTCGGCGGACGGGTCTTATCGTGTCGAGCACAAGTTTCCGAACGGAGGCGATTACAAACTTTACGCGGATTTCACTCCGCCAAACGCGAAGCAGGTTGTCGAACGTATCGACGTTAAGGTATCGGGAGCCGAAAGGCCAAAGGTCGCACTCGTTGCAGATACCAGGTTGGAAAAATCGGTGGATGGCCTAAAGGTGACGATGACGCCAAGCGTAGAAATAAAGGCCGGACAGGAATTGACGCTTGATTTCGCTGCCTTCGATGCCGCTACGGGAAAGCCGGCGACCGACCTGCAGAATTACCTGGGCGAACTTGCCCATTTTGTGATCATCAGCGAGGACATGGTTGATTTCGTTCATGCTCACCCGATGGCCAAAGGCGAAAAGAAGGAAGGGATGAAGATGGATGCCGGTAAGGCTGAGGACCATAACGCTGATGGTCATTCTCACGCCGGCGATTCCAAAACGCCGGGCACGCCGAGCGCGTTTGAGGTATCCGCACATACTACGTTTCCGCGAGCTGGTCTATATAAATTGTGGGCGCAGTTCCAGCGAGGCGGAAAGGTTATCAGCGTTCCGTTTATCGTGAATGTCCCAGCAGGGAAATCAGGTCCCGTCAAGGCGGCAAATGTTCCGGCGGGAGCCACCCAGATCACGGTGTCATCGGATGGCTACGAACCCTCATCGGTCTCGGTGAAAAAAGGCCAGCCCGTTAAGCTTGCCTTCTATCGTGCTGACGCCGACAACTGCGGCGGCGAAGTTGTTTTCGCAAAGCAGAACATCAAGAAAAAACTGGCGGTAGGTGAGACCGTCGTGGTTGAGTTTACGCCGACCGAGGCTGGGGAGATCGCGTTTGCCTGCGGTATGGATATGTTGCGCGGCAAAGTTGTCGTGACTGAAAACTAAATGACGAGAAAGACATTCAAATAAAGGAACAAATGAGAAAACTAAAAATAGCTCTTGCACTACTGGTAGTAGCCATTGTCGCTAGCGGGGCCTTCGTATTCGTGACGAACGTCGTTGAAGCTCACACCCGTACGGTTAAGATACGCGTGGACAAAAATGGCTTCTCCCCGTCTTCGATCGACGTTGAGCCGGACCACAAACTGAATCTCGTTTTCAACCGAGTTGGCGACGATAACTGCGGCAGTGTTGTTGTATTTCCGAAACTCAAGATCCGCAAAAACTTGCCGGTTGGTAAAGACGTTATTGTCAGTGTGATCCCGGCCGCATCGGGACAGATTACCTTTGCCTGTGGTATGGGCATGTACAAGGGCAGCATCGTCGTAAGCGACTAAGCTCGCCCGCTAGGAAGGAGTGTGAAAATGAAAGCAACAATCTTAATAGGCCTCGTAAGTGTAGTAGCAGTCGCCCTCGCGGCGTGTGGTCAACCGACAAGTAATGGCAATTCGATGAATCACAACGCGATGATGACGAATTCGAACTCGCGGGCGAACATGAACGGCATGGATCACAATTCGATGCCGATGAACTCCAACATGACGATGGATCATTCGCAGATGAAGAGCGATCCTAACGCCGCTTCGCAGCCGTACGATCTTCAGTTTATCGACACCATGACGATGCATCATCAGGGCGTGGTGGCAATGGCGAGAATGGTCGACAGCCGGACGCAGAACCCTGACCTGAGAAACTTCGCCACACGGATCATCGCCGATCAGGAAAAGGAGATCGGTCAGATGAAAAGCTGGCGCGATAACTGGTACGCGGGGAAACCATCCGCGATGAACATGGAAATGCCGGGCATGACGGATTCTATGAGAATGGACATGCCAAAGCTGACGAACTCGAAAGATAAAGAGTTCGACCTGGCATTCGTCGAAATGATGACCACCCATCACGCCGGTGCGGTGACCATGGCGAAAGAGGCCCTCACCAAAGCCGAACACGAGGAAATCAAGACTCTGTCGAACCAGATCATCAAGGCACAGGAAGCTGAGATCAAAATGATGGCGGATTGGAAAGCGAAATGGAGTAAATAGAATGCGCTTCGTCCGCAGCTGATTTCCATGCTCAACGGAATAATAAAATGGTCGCTGCATAACCGGCTGATCGTCGTAGCGATCGCGGCGCTCTTGCTCGTTTGGGGCAGTTATGTGGCGTTCAATTTACCGGTCGATGTTTTCCCGGACCTCAACAAACCTACGATCACGATCCTGACGGAAGCCAACGGGCTTGCTCCGGAAGAGGTAGAGACGCAGGTTTCATATCCTATCGAGACGGTTATGAATGGGGTCCCGGGCGTGACCCGGGTGCGCTCAGTTAGCGGCATTGGCCTGTCGGTTGTTTATGTCGAGTTCGATTGGGGAACTGACATCTACCGAAATCGACAGCTAGTTTCCGAAAAGATCATCGCCGCCCGAGAACAACTGCCTCCGGGAGTTTCGCCGTTTCTCGCTCCGATCTCTTCAATCATGGGCGAGATCATGCTGATCGCCGTTTCGTCAAAAGGTGGAGCGACCGACCCGCTTGAGTTGCGTACGCTGGCCGACTGGACAATTCGCCCGCGAATTTTAACGATTGCCGGTGTTTCGCAGGTAATACCGATTGGCGGCGGAGTAAAGCAATATCAGGCCCTTGTTTCCCCTGAAAAGCTCAGACAATTTGGCGTGACGATCGAGGAAGTCTCCGCGGCTCTCGAAAAATCAAACATCAATTCTACCGGCGGTTTTGTAGATGCGCAGTCACAGGAATATCTGGTCAGAAATCTCGGCAGATTTTATTCGATCGACGAACTCAAGCAAACCGTAGTTGCATATCGAAACAACACGCCCATCCGTCTAGGCGATGTCGCAACGGTTGAGTTTGGAGCTAAGATCAAACGCGGCGAGGCGGGAACGAATGGGAAAACCGCCGTCATCGTCTCCGTTCAAAAGCAGCCGGGAGCAAGCACGCTCGATCTGACCAAACAGGTTGATGAAGCGGTAGAGGAACTGCAAAAAACGCTGCCGGCGGATGTCGAGATCAATCCAAAGCTATTTCGGCAGGCGAGTTTCATCGACGCATCCATCGGCAACGTCGTCGAAGCACTTCGCGACGGAGCGATTCTTGTCGCGATCGTACTGTTCTTGTTCCTGCTCAATTTTCGTACGACGTTTATCACGCTTACCGCGATCCCGCTTTCGTTCATCGTGACTTTTCTGATCCTCTACGCTTTCGGGATCAGTGTAAATACTATGACGCTGGGCGGCCTGGCCGTCGCTATCGGGGAACTCGTTGACGACGCGATCGTCGATATCGAAAACATCTTCCGCCGCCTGCGTGAAAATCGGCTTCTCGATAATCCGCGTCCATCTCTCGAGATTGTCTATCATGCATCGCTGGAGGTTCGCTCGTCGATCATCTACGCAACCGTTATTGTTGCACTCGTCTTTATTCCTCTGTTTGCTCTTTCCGGCGTGGAAGGCCGCCTGCTGGCGCCGCTTGGCCTGGCGTATATAACCGCATTGGTTGCCTCGTTGGTTGTCAGCTTGACGGTTACACCGGTACTCGCGTCCTATCTTTTGCCACAGATGTTTAGGCGGAAGGATGAGAAAAAGCTGAACAGACAAAACGAGATTGACGGTGAAGTGGATGAAGATCCGTCGATCTTCGCCAGAATAAAGAATCTCTTTCGAACCTCTGACGGCGAGCACGAAGATAGCTTCGTTGTGCGTCGCTTGAAGGCGTTCGATGGGCGACTGCTGCATTGGACACTGCGGCATCCATACAAAGTTATCATCGGGGCCGCTGTTGTTTTCGTTGCGACAATGGCGACGCTGCCGTTTGTCGGTACCTCATTCCTGCCGGAATTCAACGAGGGGACGCTGACCGTAAATGTCCAGGCACAGCCGGGAACGTCTCTGGCGGAATCGAGCCGCATCGGACAGATCTCAGAAAAGCTTCTCCTCGAAGTCCCGGAAGTCATCTCTACGGGAAGACGAACCGGACGAGCCGAACTCGACGAACACGCCGAAGGCGTTCACTACACCGAGATCGACGTGGACCTGCGGCCATCGGACAGAACACGCGATGAGATCTTGGCTGAAATACGTGAAAAGTTAGCTATTGTACCCGGCGTCACGACGAACGTCGGCCAGCCGATCTCACACCGGCTCGATCATTTGCAGTCGGGTGTTAGAGCGCAAATCGCGATCAAGCTTTTCGGCGATGACCTGGCGACCCTGCGTTCAAAGGCGGAGGAAATTCGCAACACGATCCAAACGGTTGAAGGGGCGACCGACGTATCGATTGAAAGACAGGTCCTGATCCCGCAGGTTCGGTTCAATGTTGACCGTGCGAAGGCCGCACAGTATGGGCTTCAGCCGGGCGAGGTTACACAAACGCTGGAAACCGCACTCAACGGGCGAACGGTCTCACAGGCCATTGAGGGAGCGCGTCGCTATGACGTTGTCATCCGTTTTGACGAAGCTTCGCGCAACAGCCTAGACGCACTCAAAAATGTGACGATCGACGCCCCGAACGGCACACAGATCCCTATCTCTGCGGTCGCAACCATTGAGAATATCCCCGGCCCAAACCAAATCCTTCGTGAAGACACAAAGCGCCGTATAGTCATCGGTGCAAATGTAGCCGGGCGCGATCTGGGTTCCGTGGTCGCCGAAATACAAGCCCGCGTCGGCTCTCAGGTTCGCCTGCCCGAAGGCTATTTCCTCGAATACGGCGGTCAATTCCAGGCAACGCAGGAAGCGACAAGAACGCTCTCGCTGCTGACGATATTTTCTCTCATTGCTATCTTCTTCCTGCTGATAAAGGCGCTCGGGGATTGGCGTGTTGCGCTGCAAGTGATGATAAACATCCCGCTCGCCTTAATTGGCGCGGTTTGGGCACTGCACCTTTCGGGCGGGGTGTTCTCGATCGCGACGATGGTCGGATTTATCTCGCTTGTCGGCATCACATCGCGAAACGGGATCATGATGATCTCGCATTATCTTCACCTGATGAAAGAAGAAGCTGAGGAATTTACCGAGAAGATGATCATTCGGGGAAGCCTGGAGAGGCTTGTTCCTGTCCTCATGACCGCCCTGACAGCCGGACTATCGCTCGTGCCGTTTATCCTGGCCGCCGACGCTCCGGGCAAGGAGATACTTCATCCGCTGGCGGTGGTCGTCCTCGGCGGGATCCTGACCTCGACATTGCTCGACCAGCTTGTAACCCCTGCGGTCTTCTACAAATTTGGCAGACATTCAGCCGAGAGGGTAATCGCCGAAAGAGATGAGCAGGCTGTAGGAACTGGTGAATGGGGCACAGCGGAAGGCGAGATGTCAGACGAAGCGGGACCTGGCGCATATCCGCCCAAACCAGTATTGAGCGAGTAAGTTTTGCAAGTAAATGGGAGGATTGTTATGACTAAAAGATTCTTTTTCACCGTCGCTTTTTCCGCTGCCGTGATGATGATTGGCTCCTCGCACGCCTTGGCCCAAACAGAAGAAGTAAAGGCTGTAACCGACGTTTTGACGCGTGAAGCGCTGGCGGTCGAAAGGGGTGACCTAACTGCACTCGACAAACTTTGGGCAAACAGTGAAGACGTAACCGTTTTCGAAAGCGGTCATGCCAACTACGGGTGGAGTGATTACCGCAATACTCATCTTGCGCCTGAGCTTAAGGAATTCAAAAACACGAAATATGCGTTTGCGGATCTTAAGGTCAAAGTTGACGGCAAGACCGCCTGGGCGACTTTCAAATATACCCTTGCCGCCGACATGGGAACGCGAAAAATAGAAAGCGGCGGTCTCGGCACAGCAGTCCTGGAAAAACGCGAAGGAAAATGGCGGATCGTCCACTGGCATTCGAGCGCACCTCGCAGATCTCCGGCAGCCCAACCCTCGCCGTCTCCAAAGGGTTGATGTAAGCGCTGGATACGAAGTTGGCGGAACTACGCCTCAAAATTCGTGAAAATCTTTATGAAGACTGGAGGAATAGTAATAAGCGCCATTGGAATAGCCCTCTTTGCGTGGCATCTGATTAGAGTGAGTTCTAATCCGGACTATATAGGATATGCTTCCCATCAAGTCATGTCCGTCAACGGCGTGCTGGTGCTCGTCTTTGGTGTGACCCTTTATTTTATTGGCAGATGGCGAAATAAACGAAAGAGAAGCCCTGCCGGGCGTCGAGATGGATAATCGGCGACAGGGCGGTGTCAAATTGGAGGTAGGCGTCAATGAGTCATTGGTCTGGACTCGGGGAACGACGTGTTGAGATTCATATC
>CADEEU010000092.1 GCA_902826385.1 uncultured Acidobacteriota bacterium
TAAAATCGAAAACACTCGGCCTAGGAAATAAAAGACTTGGTGGAATTCAAAGGAATTGTCGCTTCACCATGGACGAAGCCAAAACGAGCAATCCGTCCTGCCGAAAAATTGGCCGACGGCAAGAAAACTGGGCGGTCGGCTAAGAAACCAGCTGGGACACGCCGCTCGGTCAAGGGGCCGCGGAACGCATCAGCGTCCGGTGCTCGACCATCAGGCAAAGGTCCTGGACGACCTTGATCCCTTCGCGGGCCAGCCTCTCGGCCGTTTCATCGTCAGTTATCCCAAGCTGAAGCCAAACCGAGCTCGGTTTTTTGCGAAGAAGGTCGATCAGATGTCTGTGTACATCAGGCGACCGGCGAAATACATTCACCATGTCGATCTCACCCGGAATTTCGGCCAACGACCGGTGTACCGGTTCGCCTAAAATCTCCGTTACCTCAGGATAGTAGACGGGCACGGGCACGATCTCCTATCCCGCGTCCGACATGTACTTCGGAACATAGAACGCGGGCTGAGTCGCGTGCGATTCAGGTTTGATTCCGAGCACGGCTATCCGCCTTGTCTCGATCAGGAGTTCACGCACCTGCTCGTCCGTATGCAAGATGTTCGCTCGCCAATCCATCCTAACCAATTTTACCTGACAATCGAGATCGGCCAAAGCACACTGACATTGCCAATTTGTTTGTATTATGCTAATATAATATTTTGTTATACATCTTTCTATGGACTTTGAACTTAACGAAGAACAGCAACAGATCAAATACAGCATTCGCGAATTTGCCGAAAGCGAGATACGCCCGCGCGTGATGGAGTGGGATGAGGCTCAGCACTTCCCTGTCGAGCTACGTCCCAAGCTTGCCGAGCTTGGTTTACTTGGCGTTCTTTTTCCTGAAAAATACGGCGGAGCGGGCATGGGCTATGTCGAGTACGCGACCATTATCGAAGAAATCGGCCGCGTCTGCGGGTCGGTCGGGCTTTCTGTCGCGGCTCATAACTCTCTGTGCTCCAATCACATATACATGTTCGGGAGCGAAGTGCAGAAACAGAAATATCTGGTCCCGCTTGCACAAGGCGAATCGTTCGGAGCATGGGGATTGACCGAATCTCAGGCCGGCTCGGACGCTTCGGGCACGCGGACAAATGCCGTCCGCTCGAACGGCGGTTGGAAAGTCAACGGATCGAAGAATTTCATCACTCACGCGATCGCATGTCATACGTTGGTGGCCGTAGCGGTTACCGATAAGGAAAAAGGCAACCGCGGCATCTCGGCGTTTATTTTCGATAAATCGATGGAGGGCTTCCGGTCCGACAAAAAAGAAAACAAGCTCGGAATGCGGGCGTCGGAAACTGCCTCGGTCGTGTTCGAGGATTGTTACGTGCCGGACGAAAACAGGCTCGGCAACGAGGGCGAAGGATTTCAGCAGGCGATGCAGGTGCTGGATGGCGGTCGTATTTCGATTGCTGCGTTGTCCGTCGGCATTGCTCAGGGTGCGTACGAAGCGGCGGTCAAATATGCGAAAGAGCGGCAGCAATTCGGGCGTCCGATCTCCGAATTTCAGGCGATACAATTCAAGCTCGCCGACATGGCTACGCAGATCGAATGCTCGCGGCTTTTGACGCTGCAGGCTGCCGCGACAAAGGACGCAGGCAAGCCTGTGACTCAAAAATCCGCGATGGCAAAGCTTTATGCATCTGAAACCGCGGTTCGTGTATCAGAGGAATCGGTCCAGATCCACGGCGGTTATGGCTATACAAAAGATTACCCGGCAGAAAAATACTGGCGCGATTCAAAGCTCTGCACCATCGGCGAGGGCACAAGCGAAATACAGCGAATGGTGATCGCGAAAAATCTGCTAAAGGCGTAAAAGTGCGCCTAACAAGTATTCGAGCACTGAGCCCTGCTTACGCGCGGGCGGCCTACGCACTGTCGTTTCACGTTGCATCTCTGCAACGCCTGCGCTATTATTCTCGTCCAATAAAGATTTAAGGAGAGTTGACTTTATGAGCACAGCATCAGCAGTTAGTTCGAACAATATCGCATCGGCATTGATTGCCGAAATGGAACAGGAAGCAAAGGTTGCCCGGACGTGTTTGGAGCGCATACCGGCCGATAAATTCGATTGGAAACCGCACGAAAAATCTATGACTTTCGGAAAGCTGGCCGTTCATATTGCGGAGATGTTTAATTGGACCGCCGTGACGCTTCAGCAGCCGGAGCTGGATTTTTCAAAATTCGACTATAAGCCGGTTGAACCAGCGACGACCGAAGAACTTGTCGAATATCTTGACAAGAGCGTCGCCGAGGCGATCGACGTCCTGCGAAACACAACAGACGACGTATTCATGGAAAACTGGACCATGCGAAATGGCGAAACGGTTTATTTCACCTTGCCGAAGGTGGCCGTCATGCGTTCGTTCGTGATGAACCACATCGTCCATCACCGCGGTCAGCTTTCGGTTTATTTGAGACTGAACGACATTGCGGTTCCATCCATATACGGGCCATCAGCAGACGAAGGGCAGATGTAAAAGATGAACCGGTAAAAAGTAAAAAGGCGGGCTAATGGCTCGCCTTTTTGATTGAAATTGCCCGAAATCATGAATAATGTGAGAATATTAGGCAGAAACAAAATGTCAGAAATTCGATTAACAGCAATCTACGAGAAGGCTCAAGAAGGAGGCTACATCGGCTACGTAGCCGAACTCCCCGGGGCTAATACTCAGGGCGAAACCCTGGAAGAGACCCGCGAGAATCTAAAAGAAGCAGTGACCCTGCTGCTGGAATGCTACCGTGAGGACGCGGAAGATCGATTCGAGAAAGCCGCCGATGCAACGAAGGAGGAATTGGTCCTCCAGGCCGCCTAAGGATGAAGCGAAGAGATTTGATCAAACACCTTGAAGAGCAAGGATGTTTTCTTCGTCGTGAAGGCGGTAACCACACTATTTACAGGAATTCCAAAAACGGAATCATGACCTCCGTTCCCCGCCATCGTGAAATCAAAGAAAATCTTGTGCGAAAGATTTGCAATGATCTCGGCATTCCGCGACCGTAACACCCCGTAATGATCGTTATTGAAAAACTCTTTTCCGGCGATCCGCGAACTATTGCCCGTGCCATCTCTCAGGTCGAGAATTATTCGCCCCACGCGGCGGAGTTGATGAAAGCGGTGTTCCCGCGGACCGGAAAGGCATTGATCATAGGCATAACAGGCGCGCCCGGAGCCGGAAAATCTTCGCTGGTGGACAAGCTGGCCCTGCATTACAAGGACGCCGGAAAACGCGTCGGAATTATCTGCGTCGATCCATCCAGCCCGTTTTCGGGAGGTGCAATTTTAGGCGACCGCATTCGAATGGCGACGCTTGGGCTGGATAAGAACGTGTTTATACGGTCGATGGCGACGCGCGGAAACTTAGGTGGCTTGTCGCGGGCTACGGTCGATGCGGTCGCGATACTCGACGCGGCGGGTTTTGACATTGTCATCGTAGAAACGGTTGGCGTCGGGCAGGACGAGGTCGAAATCGTAAAAGCGGCCGATGTGTCGGTGGTCGTGCTGGTGCCCGGAATGGGCGACGACATTCAGGCGATCAAGGCCGGAATAATGGAGATCGGCGACGTTTTCGTGATCAACAAAGCCGACCGCGAAGGTGTTTTAAGGACGCAGAAAGAGCTTGATGCCCTGCTTTCCCTCGCTCACCGCCCCGACATGTGGCAGCCGCCGATCGTTAAAACAATCGCGACCGAAAGCAAAGGCATCGGCGATCTTGCCGTGGCTATCGAAAGCTATAACGATTTTCAAAAACAGGGCGACGCCGCAATTTCGCGCAAACAGGCGATAGCAAAGTGGCGTTTGCTGGAATTGCTGCAGGAAAGATTGTTGAGTGAACTTCTTGCCCGGAACGGTACGGGTGAACGCCTCGATAAGCTCGTAACGCAAATCGCGCAAAGGACTAAAGACCCGTATTCGGCGGTGGAAGAACTCGTCTCAAAATAAAACAGGCTTTCCAACCTGCTCTATCGAGCATATTTGGATTCCTTTCATCGCCTGAGCTTGTAGCTGCGGACGGAGCGACTGGAAAGCCTGTCGTACCTTGAAGAAATATGAAAATCAATCACCTGGGCATCGCAACAAAAGGCATCGACGAAGCCCTTAGATTCTGGAGGGACGCCCTTGGATTGGAGAACGTTCACACCGAAGTAGTAGAGGACCAAAAGGTTCGCGTCGCGATGCTTCCGTTGGGCGAAAGCCGGATCGAACTTTTAGAGCCAACCAGCGAGGACTCGCCGATATCAAAGTTTCTGGAAAAACGAGGTGGAGGCATACACCATATTGCTGTCGACGTAGAGGACATCGAGCAGGCCCTGCAAAAGCTTAAAGACCGGGGCATGCGTTTGATCGATGAAACTCCACGGATCGGGGCCGAAGGATGTCTTGTAGCGTTCGTGCATCCAAGCTCGGCAAACGGCGTGCTGCTTGAACTTGTACAGCAAATACCGTCCGAAAAGGCTATGTAAAGGCGAAAAGTCGTGGTATTATGCTCGTTTGGCATTTTCACGAATAGTCTAAGTATTGCCACCACACAACTTATATCTGTAAGCGAGGAACGAGAAATTGAGCAATTTAACAAAAGGTCTGATTCTATTATTGGTCATCCTGGGCATAGGCGCCGGTTTGGTCGTTTGGAAAAACAAGGTCGGCGGCGGTCACGTATCGGCCGCGTCTTTTAACAGCATCACAAAAGAAGAGATCGAGTTGCTGCTTAGCGATCTTGCAAAGCAGAATCCGATGGCCCTGAAACGCTTCGAACAGGACCCGCAAATGAAAAAACAGCAGCTCGATAATCTGAAACAGCTGCTGGCATTTGCAAGTCAGGCCCAGAAAGACGGTCTTGCAAACGAGCCTAATAACCGCCAGGAACTGGATAACATTCGTGCCGAGGTTGCCGCGGTCAATTACGACAAAGAGATCAATAAAGACAAGGGCCCGATGCCTCCGTTCGGATTTATTGGCGAGGAACAGATCAACGCTTTCTGGGGCCAGGGCCAGCCGCAGGAAAAGGGCTTCATGGCCTCGTTGAAAGACAAGGTCGGCCTTGGCGAAGAAGATCGCGAGCTCGCTTTTCAGAAGTTTCTCGATTCGAAAATGGCGATCTTGAAAGCGGGCAACCCCGCAATGCAGGACCGCGAGATCAGCGAGGAAGAACGCACCCAGGCCCGTGATTTTTTTGCCAAGATCGAGATTTACGAAAAGGAATTTAACGATAAGGCAAGCGAACTTCCAAAAGAATTTGTCGAGAAAGTAAAGCTGCAGATCAAGCTTCAGCAGGCACAGTTCCTGGCTCGTTTGTATTCGGAGAAGCTTAACGACAAGGTCAAGGTTACCGATGAAGAGGTCGCCAAGTACATTTCAGAGCATCCCGAATTAAGCAGCGGTGATAAACGGGCTAAAGCTGAAGAGATACTGAACCGTGCGAAATCCGGTGAAGATTTTGCAAAACTCGCCAATGAATTCACCGAAGATCCGGGAAACAAAGGAGCCAAGGACGAGCTCCAGGGCGGACTTTATAAAGACGTAACGAAAGGCCGCATGGTCAAACCGTTCGAAGAAGCCGCGTTGGCCCTCGAACCGGGACAGGTTTCGCCCAATTTGGTCGAATCGGACTTCGGTTATCACATCATCAAACTAGAGCGTAAAGGCGAAGGCAAAGACGCCGCCGGCCAGCCGACCGAAACCTACGACGCTCGACACATACTTTTCTCAACCAGCTACAAGGACCCGGCCGACCCCGAAGGACGTGAAATGCCCGTAAAGGCATATGTCCGCAGCAAGCTGGAAGAAGAAAAGGAAAAGAAAGTGCTGGATGAGATCGTCGCCGCAAACAATGTCAGCGTTCCGGATGATTTCAACGTTCCTCAGGTCTCTGAAGAGCAGATCCAGGAAATGATGAAAAAGCAGCAGATGCAACAGCAAATGCCGCCGATGAACCCGGAAGGAGCGGACCCGAACGGCCCACCGCCTCCTCCTGCGAAAAAAGAAGATCCGAAAGCAGGTTCAAAAGCTGAGCCGAAGAAAAAGTAGTTTTAGTTTTAGCGAGTATTGTTGAGTGAAAATAAGCAAGGGACGATGTATGGTCGTCCCTTGTGTATTTGGGTTGATAAGTACGAACGTTTATTTCTCATGGAACAGGTTCAAATAGGAATCATCGGCGGCTCGGGGCTTTATCAGATGCCCGAGCTTCAGAATATGAGGGAGCAGAAGGTGGAAACGCCGTTCGGCGATCCGTCGGATGCTTTTATCATCGGCGAGTTGGAAGGCGTGACGGTTGCATTCTTGCCGCGTCACGCTCGTGGGCACAAGTTTCTTCCGACGGAGGTTCCGTATCGGGCGAACATTTACGCGATGAAGCTGCTCGGTGTTGAGTACATCTTGTCGGTGTCGGCGGTTGGAAGTTTACAAGAGCAATATGCACCAACCGCCATGGTTATACCGGACCAGTTCTTTGATCGCACGCGGGCTAGGGCGAAGGAATCGACATTCTTTGGCGAAGGCATCGTAGGGCACGTCACCTTTGCACATCCGGTCTGCAGCGAGCTCGGTGACATCCTAGAAGCTTCGTGCAATTCGGTCGGCGTAAAAAATCACCGCGGCGGCACATACGTCTGCATGGAAGGCCCGGCTTTCTCGACCAAGGCCGAGTCGAACCTCTACCGCCAATGGGGAATGGACATCATCGGCATGACGAACCTGCAGGAAGCAAAGCTCGCCCGTGAGGCCGAGATCGCCTACGCCACGCTCGCCCTCGTCACCGATTACGACTGCTGGTACGAAGGCCACGACGACGTGACGGTCGATATGGTCATCGAATACCTAAACAAAAACGTCCGTAACGCTCAGTTGATTCTTACGGACGCCGTTCAAAAAGTAGCCGCCAAAGAAACACCAAATCAATACCGAGATGCGATCAAGAACGCGATATTCACCGCCACCGACCACTGGCCGGCGGAAACGGCGAAGAAGCTTGAGGCTATTGTCGGGAAATACGCGTCTAAATAGTGTCCAAAGTAAACTAATTTGTTCTTATCATCATCTGTTTAGTGTCATGAAGAAAGTTGCCGTAGCCTCAATCATCCTTTTAGCTGTTGTTGTGTTGACGAACTCGAATATCTTCGCACAGCGCAACGTCACACCCGCGGTCGATCCGATTCTCGAAGCCGACGCAAAGCACAACCTTGACGTGGCCCGACAGGCTTTTCGTCTAAAGAAAGCTTACAAAGGCGTTTTGATGCGGTTTGAGGAAACTTATGCAGCTTACCCTGAGTTTTCGAACATAGAGGAATTTCTGTACCTCGCCGGGATGAGCAGTTATTATTTGTCTCAAAATAAAGGCAAACAGAAGGTCAATTTGAAGCTTGATAAAGAAAAAGACAAATTTACCCCGGAAAAGCTGCGTGAGAATGCGGTTGCATATCTGTCGCTGCTGATTGAAAAAAACCCGCAAAGCCAGTACAAGGATGAGGCCGACAAAATAATCAAAGAGCTTAAAGGACAGTAGTCCGTTTGCGCTTCCTGCCAAAGCGTTGGTCCAAACGATGAACCTCAATCAGGTCACCATTTACACAGGCAAACCGTTTGAAACGGCCGAGTTTTTCCAAAAGCTCGGCCTTCGTCTTATCGTCGATTCCCTTCCGCGTTACGCCCGATTCGAATGTCCGGACGGCGATTCGACTTTGTCGATACACAACGCCGAAGTGCACCCGAAAGGAGCCGGCGTTGTGCTGTACTTTGAGTGCGAAGACCTCGACGCCGAAGTCGAAAGGCTAGAAAGTATCGGCCTTAATTTTGATCAGGAACCTACCGACCGCGATTGGCTTTGGCGCGAGGCATATCTTCACGACCCGAACGGCAACAAAATATGCCTTTTTCACGCTGCCGAGAATCGCAAAAATCCGCCGTGGCGTGTAAAATAGCAACTTTCAACTTTCAACTGTCAACTATTTAACTATCAACTGGTCATGCTAAAGATAGTTGATAGCTTTGCAGTTACAAGTTGGTAGATTCATTTTTGAGGATCAAAGAATTTAATGTCATTAACAGTTGTTGGTTCCGTCGCGTTCGACGCGCTTGAGACGCCGTTTGGGAAACGTGACAAGGTACTTGGCGGTGCGGCGACGCACTTTGGGTTGTCGGCTTCGTATTTTACGCAGGTAAATGCGGTCGGCGTGGTCGGGGGCGATTTCACCGAAGCGGAGTGGCAGGTTTTTCACAGACACAGCATAAACACAAGCGACATTGAGGTCGTGCCGGACGGTAAGACGTTCTTTTGGAGCGGCCGTTACGATTACGATATGAACACGGCCCACACGCTTGATACGCAGTTGAACGTGTTCGAAACCTTCGACCCCAAGCTTTCCGAAAATTCCAAATCGGCAAAACTTCTCTTCCTTGCGAACATTCTGCCGATGCTGCAAAAAGGCGTCCGCGAGCAATGTCCTGACGCCAAGTTCGTCGCGATGGACACGATGAATTTCTGGATCTCGTCGATGAAAGACGCCGTCATCGAAACGATCAAGGTCGTCGATTGCATCATCATCAACGACGCGGAAGCCCGCCAGCTTACGGATGAGCCCAGCGTTTACAAAGCCGCCAAGGCCATCATGGACCTCGGCCTAAAAGCCGTCGTAATCAAACGCGGCGAATACGGCGCGACGCTGTTCACCCGTCAGGGCTATTTCGTTACGCCGGCTTACCCGCTTGAAACCGTTTTCGACCCGACCGGAGCGGGCGATACATTCGCCGGCGGATTTATGGGCTATCTGGCGGCGCAGAACGACATCACAGACGAAACTCTCCGCCGTGCAATGGTATATGGTTCGGTGATGGCTTCGTTCAACGTCGAAAAATTCGGCACCGAACGCGTCGACGAACTAAACTATCCAGACATCAATCAACGTTTCAGCGATTTTAAGCGCATGACGCATTTCGACGATATTCCGTTTGAAAGATCGACGACCGCGGTGTAAAAATTTACCGCGGCCGACCATTAAATCCCCAGGCTTAATGGCTAAACAACTTGAAACCTCCATCGACGCGTTTTCTCGCCGCGAACCGGCGGGACCGCTGCTTATTTTGTCCGCAGTTGTTTTTGTTTCGCTCGCCGTTGTCCTGGTTATGTCATTAGCGGCCGGAAATTGGCTGATCGCGGTGCTTGTCGCCGTCGTACTGGTCGCGGCGGTTGCGTTTGCCGTGCGGAATTACATTGCTTACCGCCGGCTTGCTGCCGGAGCGGACGGCAAACGCATCGATTGGCAAACCGCTCAACCCGAAGTCCAGCGTCAAACCCTGAATCTCGAGGTATTTGAGCTTTCGAAAATTCTCGACGTCGAATCTACGCAGATAACCGATCTGCAGTCCGCCTACATCGTCGCGGAAGACCTCGCGTTACGGCAGCTCCAGCACGACGAAAACGTACCGCTAATGCGTCATGTCACGATCGGCAAAACGCCGTTCGATGCGGTAATGCTAAAAAGCGATGTCGTCAACTGTGTCGACGTGTCGTTTCTCGTCGTGCCCGACATACGACAGGAAAAAATTGACGCAATGCTGAAAAAGATCGGAATGGTAAAAAGGACCTTTGCCGATATGGGCATGCGTTTCAGGGTGCGGCTGATGATGGTACTTGTCACCCAGCTTACCCTGGAAGACACCGACCGGCTTAGGAATATACTAAGCAAACAGCGATTCGAAGAAACGCCCGTCGATATCGACATCAGAATGCTAGATTTCGAATCGCTCCAAAAGCTTTACGTAACGGATTAAGTCAGAACCACCTGCGGTAGCGGGTGGTTGAAGGCTAAGTATGACATGCTAACCCAGTCGGGTTCATCTGTAGGGTTGAACCACCCGCTACCGCAGGTGGTTCCGACAGACAGACGAGACTTATGCTTGAAAACAAAGTAGGAATGATCTTCGGTGTCGCCAACAAGCGTTCGATAGCCTGGGCGTGCGCCGACGCTTGTGCTAAAAAAGGCGCAAAACTCGCGTTCACATATCAGGGCGAACGTCTTAAAGAAAATGTCGACAAACTGGCTGGTGATCTGGCGGATTCGCTGGTCGTTCCGTGCGATGTTACAAACCAATCGGAGGTCGATGCAGCCTTTGCTGCGGTCGGCGAGAAATACGGCAGGCTTGATTTTGTCGTCCACTCCATCGCGTTCGCACCACGCGAAGCTCTTGAAGGCGAATTTGTTACAACGACCCGGGACGCCTTTCGGACGGCGTTGGAAATTAGCGCTTTCTCCCTAACGCAGATCGCGCTTGCCGCGTCGCCGTTAATGAAAGAAGGCGGAAGCATCGTAACCATGAGCTATTACGGTGCCGAAAAGGTGGTGTCGAATTACAACGTCATGGGCGTCGCAAAAGCGGCCCTTGAAGCTTCGACGCGTTACCTGGCGGCCGATCTTGGCAAACAAAACATCCGCGTCAACGCCATCAGTGCCGGCCCGATCAACACGCTTTCGGCACGCGGAGTCAAAAACATGGGATCCTTGCTCGGATACGTGGCGGAAAAGTCTCCGCTAAAACGCAACGTATCCGCCGCTGAGGTAGGTAACACCGCGCTCTTCCTCGTCAGCGACATGTCCAGCGGGATCACCGGCGAGACGATCTACGTAGATTGCGGGTACAATATCATGGGAGTTTAGTGGAACGCGGACTTGGTCCGCTCACTCTTTGCGGACTAAAGTCTGCGTTCCGATATATGGCAGAAACACAGGCAAATAAGCCAAAGAAACAGAAGGACGTGAAAAACCCGGCCGAACCGAAAACGGTCGCTGAGG
>CADEEU010000093.1:0-4540 GCA_902826385.1 uncultured Acidobacteriota bacterium
GGCTTACCGGCTCGAAAAAGGGCTGCGATCATGGGCAGTGCGGCGCCTGTACGGTAGTCGTCGATGGGCGTCGCGTCCTTTCTTGTTTGACGCTGTCGGCACAGTGTGAGGGGAAATCGGTGACGACGATCGAGGGCATCGCGAACGACGACAAGCTTCACCCAATGCAAACCGCGTTTTTGAAACACGACGGTTTCCAATGCGGATTCTGCACGCCGGGGCAGATATGCTCGGCCGTTGCGTTGATGGACGAAGCGAAAAACGGCGAGGCGAGCTATGTGACGGCGGACGTTCGAAGCCGACCGCGTTCAGTGCAGCTTTCCGACGAAGAGATCCGCGAACGAATGTCCGGCAATCTTTGCCGCTGCGGGGCGTACCCGAACATCGTCACCGCGATCAAAGAAGTGCACACCGGCAAGCCGATCGACATGGTCGCCTGGAAATTTGTTGGCGACAAGGAGGTGCCCGATGCGTCCTTTTAAGTACACGCGAGCGGCCGACCCGACCGCGGCGGTAAACGCGGTTTCAGGCTTGGCGACGGCAAGTTTTGTCGCGGGCGGCACAAATTTGCTCGACCTGATGAAGGAGGACGTCGCACGTCCGACCGAGTTGGTCGATATCACTCGGCTACGGATGGCGACCGTGCGGGCTTCTGGCGGCGGTATTTCGCTTGGAGCGTTGGCGACGAATACGGATACGGCAAATCATCCGCTCGTGCGACAGAATTATCCGCTTCTGACGCAGGCGATCCTTGCCGGAGCTTCGGGCCAGATCCGCAACATGGCGACGAACGGCGGGAACTTGAACCAGCGGACGCGATGCCCTTATTTTTACGATGTCGCGATGCCGTGCAACAAACGCTAGCCCGGTTCAGGCTGCGGCGCTCTTGCGGGCATAAATCGAAATCACGCGATCTTCGGCTGGTCGGAAAAATGCGTCGCCGTGTTTCCCTCCGATATGGCTATCGCATTTGCCGCTCTGGATGCGGTGGTGAAGGTACAAGGGCGAGACGGTAAAGTTCGGTCGATCCCTTTTGCCGATTATCACCGCCTGCCGGGCGATCAGCCGGAAAAGGACAACACGCTGCAGCACGGCGAGCTTGTTACGGAGATCGAGATTCCCAAGAATAATTTTGCGGATCGCTCTTATTATCTGAAGATTCGCGACCGCGCGAGCTATGCGTTTGCACTGGTGTCGGTGGCGGCCGCGCTCGACGTAAAAGGTGGGACCATTTCAGAAGCAAGGATAGCGATCGGCGGCGTTGCTCACAAGCCGTGGCGTGCTTTCGAAGCGGAGAAGGCTTTGAAAGGCAAGTCCGCCACCGACGAAAATTTCCAACTTGCCGCCGCGGCTGAGATGCAGGGTGCAAAACCGCTGGAGCATAACAAATTCAAAGTCGAACTCGGCCGACGAGCGATCGTGCGTGCTCTTCGGATGGCGAAAAATGGCGGGAAGGCGTAACGAGGGGCTAGTTATGAACACCAAAAAGAAATTTGTAGGTGAAGGCTTCGACCGCATCGACGGTTTGCTGAAGGTTACTGGGGCGGCGCGATATTCGACCGATTTCCCGGTGCAAAATCTTGCGTACGGAGTTTTGTTCAAGAGCGAGATCGCGTCGGGGAAAATTTCGGATATCGATACTGTCGCCGCGGAAAAATCGCCGGGCGTCTTGACGGTGATGACGCACAAGAACGCGCCGAAGCTGAACGAACGCGGCGGGTTGCGTGGCGGGGCTTTCTTGCAGAGCCCGAATATCGACTATCGCGGCCAGAACATCGGTGTCGTGGTGGCCGAGACGTTCGAACAGGCGCGGGCGGCGGCACGGCTGATCAAGGTTAGTTACGAAGCGGCCGAGGGCAAGGTGGATTTCGAAAAGCTCGCTGGAACGGCAATCCCTTCAAAAAATCCGGGAATTGCCGACGCCGTTCGCGGCGATGTCGAAGCGGCTTTCACATCGGCGGAGCACAAGATCGAAGCGGTCTATGAAACGCCGATCGAACATCACCAGCCGATGGAACCGCATTCGACGATTGCGGTGTGGGAAGGCGAAAACGTCACACTTTACAACGCTGCGCAAATGGTAAACGCCGCGCAATCCGCTACCGCCGCGACGCTCGGGATAAAGCCTGAGCAGGTGCGCATTGTCTCGCCGCACATCGGCGGCGGGTTTGGATCGAAAGGCGGTTTGTGGTCGAACATCGTCCTGACGGCGGTCGCGGCGAAGATGGTTAAGCGGCCGGTGAAGCTGGCCTTGACGCGACAGCAGATGTTTAATTCGGTCGGCCTGCGGCAGCGGGACCGGCAAAAGATGCGTCTGTCCGCGACCAAGGACGGTAAGCTGACCGCAGTGGCCCATGAAACGGTAACGCATACCGCGATCCGTGACGAGTATATCGAAGCGTGCGGCGATTGCTCAAAGATAATGTACGACGCGCCGAGTTCGCTGATCACTTACCGGCACGTGCCGATGAACATTATCATCCCGACCTTTACTCGCGGGCCGGGCAAGGCTCCGGGCAGTTTTGCGCTGGAGTCGGCCATCGACGAACTGGCCTATCAATTAAAGATCGATCCGGTCGAATTTCGTCTGAAAAACGAACCGGCAAAAGACCCATCGAACGGCAAACCGTGGTCTTCGCGAAAGGTCGTCGAATGCTTGCGAAAAGGCGCCGAGATCTTTGGTTGGAACAAACGCAAAATGGAGCCGCGGCAGGTGCGGCAGGAAAGTTATTTAGTCGGCTACGGCGTTGGTTGCGGAACCTATCCCGCACGTCAGCGGGACACATCGGCGAATATCAAATTGACCCGGAACGGTAACGAAGTGCGTGCGTCGGTCGAACTGGCGGCCAGCGACCTGGGCACAGGGTCTCATACAATTATCGCTCAAACGGCGGCTGATGCATTGGGGCTGGAAGTGCCGAAGGTTGCCGTCAAGATCGGCGATTCCACGCTGCCGCCGGCAGCCGGTTCGGTCGGCTCGGTCGGGGCCGCGAGTTTTGCGAACGCAGTGAATGACGGCTGCGAAAAGATCACTGACGAGCTGATTGCCAAATCCGGCAAGCAATTCTTCGTCCGGCCGACCGCCGCGCAGATGATGATCTCGGAAAATTTGACCGAGTTTCAAACCCGCATCGATGCAAAACCGCCCGCGAACGTGAACGATTACTCGATCCACAGCTTCAACGCAAATTTCGCCGAAGTCTTGGTCAACGAACACACCGGCATGGTCCGCGTTCCGCGTTTCGTTGCCGTCACCGGCGCCGGAAATATTTTGAATCCCAAAACCGCCCGCTCCCAAATAATCGGCGGCGTCATCTGGGGCATCGGCATGGCCCTGACCGAAGAATCAATCGTCGAACCGCGCTACGGCAATTTCATCACACGCTCATTCGCCGACTATCACATCCCGGCAAATCTCGACATCGGCGACATTGAAACTGTTTTCGTGAACGAAGACGACAAGATCGTCAACAAAATGGGCGTGAAAGGTATCGGAGAAGTCGGGATTGTGGGCGTGGCCGGAGCAGTTGCGAATGCGATTTTTAATGCGACGGGAAAGAGGGTAAGAACTCTACCGATCACGCCGGAAAAGTTGTTGTTATGAAGTCTCTAAGTCACAGAATAAACCTTCGATTGGGGTTCCTCCTTGCTTCGCTTGCAACCATTTCTTCGGCTCAAGTGATCGAGTCGGAAAACACGAAGGCTGCCGAGCGATCTATAGTTCGGAGCGTCGAAAATTGCATCTTCACTAGTGAAATAGGCGATGCGGATAAGAAGCCTTGTCGGTACGGTCTGGTAAAGCTTTCGAATCAGGAACCGTCTCATTCAAGTCTTGTCCAACACTTTAATTTCCTTGCCGAACTCGGGCACCGTTTGTACCTAAATTCCAACCTGCGACTGGCTATATCCCACTCAAGCGAAGGAACGTATAAATATTCAGGTTCCGTGGTTAAGGTTAGTGAAGGCCGGATTAAAAACCGACTTGGTGACGTTTTACTAGCCCAGAACACGGATGGCTATAAATTCATCGGCACAGATTCGACAGGCAAAATCTGCGAAACGCCGGACAATAGCGACCCTGTTTATAGCGTATGTTACTACTATGAAACATATATTTTTGAGAAGCGGCTGGACAAACAAGAAAAAGGCGTCAAACAAATAGTGATTGAAGGTACGGGTGGGCCGGGAAGTCGTCCGAGCCTTGAGATGGAGGCAGCCATTAGGTCAAAGATCGACGAAGGGTATTACGCGACAATGGCACTCTCAAGGTTTGAAGTTCTGATGGAAAAGGGTGATGGGTTTGATCGGAACACCGAGGTTAAAGTGGTTCGGTCAACAGGTTCCACAGATGATCTCTTTAAGTTGATCAATAATGCGGCAAAAAGCGGATTTCGCCTCGGACCTATTAACAAAGGTATTGCAGTCTTGTATCGTGACCCAAAGACTTTGCGGACGGGAGTCCTGTATTCAGTTTTGGATTCAAGGAAAAAGGCGTTCCTAAGAGACTTTGAAAAGATCCGGAACTCAAATGCCAGATACG
>CADEEU010000093.1:4550-6497 GCA_902826385.1 uncultured Acidobacteriota bacterium
CGTTACCGCTTACGGTGAGAAAAAAAGCGACAGCCGCTACCTGCTTGTTTTTGAGAAGAACCTCGACAGAACACCTTCAACTTTCGACTACAAACTGGTCGACCTGGAATTTAATCTGCCGAGAGACAAAGTTTCCAAGTCGCCGGAATTCAGCATCTCTGATGGTCTAGCAAGCGTTGAAAAGACCATAAATACTGAATTGAGACAGGGGTTTGAGATTAGAGATTTGATCGGACTTTCGGGCCTAAAAGTACTACTGGAGCGACGAAGGTAGGCTAAAGTTTCGAAGATGGACTTTAACGACAAACATCTGGTGCAAGCAGGCGATGCCTGTATGTCAATATGAGCGTCTCCAGCTAAAGCCGACGACTATCACGTTAGACAATTTCCCAAGCCTCTTCCGTTTTCAACAACTTACTCATTAAAGCCGCGTGCACAGCATGGCCTGATTTTTCCGCGGTTATTTTGCCGTCAACGGGCATTCCTAATAACGCTACGTCACCGATGATGTCGAGAATTTTGTGCCGCACGAATTCGTCATTGAAGCGCAGAGGTGTTTCGTTCAGCATTCCGTCCGGGGTCAAAACAATGGCGTTGTCGAGGGAACCGCCCAGCGCCAGGTTGGCTTTTCTCAGCATTTCAATCTCGTGGGTGAAACCGAACGTGCGGGCGGAGGCAATTTGTTTGCCGAAAGAGCCGTTGTCCATCACAAAATGGAATGATTGGCGATTGATGAATGGGTGATTGAAATCGATTACGCATTCGATCTCGAATTTTTCCGACGGTTCGATCGACATTCGCCTGCCGTCTTCTTCGAAGTCGACGCGTTTTAGGACCTTTAAGGTTCGCCGCGGGGCGTCAAGTTCTTTCAGCCGGGCTTTGGCGATCAGCTCGATCCAGTCTTCGCTTGATCCATCCAGGATCGGGATCTCGATGTTGTCCAGATCGACAAAACAATTATCCACGCCCGAACCGCGAAGCGCCGACAGCAGATGCTCACAGGTCGAAAGCACGACACCGCGACGCATCAGCGTAGTCGCATACGAGCAGTGCGAAACATATTCGACCGATGCCGGTATCTCGAAATTGTCCAGGTCTGTTCGAACGAATATGTAGCCGGTGTTTGCCGGGGCAGGCCGTAGTCTGAGACCTACTTCAACACCCGTATGCAGGCCGACTCCGGTGGTTTTGATAGGTTTCGAAATGGTAGTTTGCCGCATCGCCGGTTTTGTCGAGAACAAGACTCGTGCCACGCGGGAATTTCACGAAGACGTTGGATTTACTTCGGTCGGAACGTTCCAGGCTGATGAAATTGTGGTATTTCTACAACACTTTGTGGCGATATGTCCGACAAACTGAGCTGGTCGGAGATAAGGCGGAATTTACTATTCTCTCGTTCCGATTTACAATCTAGCCATCGTTATGCCAATACAAACCGCGGGACAGAAAACCGCAAAAGTAGTAAAAATTAAGACCGAAAATCAGGCGACGTTTTCTTTGCCAAAAGATACCGAGGCGAACATCGAAAAGATACTCGATTATCTTCCGACCGAGCACATTCGCGGCCTTGAGAAAGTGCGGCTGGTTGATTTTATCAATGATCCGCGTCTAAAAAACATCGACGTCCCGATCAAGGGCGATCTGCCCGGGCTTTATCATCCGAAGCAGGGAAATCAGTCCGCGTGGCTTGAGATGTCGATGGGAGCTCTGCTGCAGCCGACGGAAGGGTTTGCAAAACGCTGGATGGCGAAAACTTCGTTCAAAAGTAATCTTGCGGGAATGCTCTTTTCGCTTGTCGGGCAGCATTATTATTTGACGCTTCGGCATTCGGTCAAAAAGCAGGGGCTTGAACCGCAGATCAGGCAATACGCGGAAAAAAATCTCCGTGCGTGGAGCGAACAGCAGAATGCCAACAGCTTTCGCGCCAAGCTGTTCAAACCGCTGCGG
>CADEEU010000093.1:6507-10816 GCA_902826385.1 uncultured Acidobacteriota bacterium
CGACCGATGGGCAAAGTGGCTTAATAAGAAAGCCGCACAGTCTCAGAAAGGGAAATAAATGAATAGCCGCGAAAAAGCACAAGAGGCGCAAGAAAGGCGTCGTATTGGAAAACGAGTAACTTTTTTGCGCATGTTGAGCCTTTTTCCGGCCAAGTAAAATATGAACTACTGGATGGTAAAACAAGAACCCACCGCTTATTCGTGGGACGATTTTGTAAAAGACGGCAAGACCGACTGGACCGGTGTCCGAAACTTCAAGGCCCGCAATTTTCTGAAAGACATGAAAAAAGGTGACAAGGTTTACTTTTATCACTCCGTCGTCGGAAAAGAAGTCGTAGGTATTGCCGAGGTAGCAAAAGAGGCGTTCCCGGACCCGACGGACACAGCCTGGCACGCCGTAGAATTGAAGCCTCTCAAACCCTTAAAGAAGCCAGTGACGCTTGTCGATATCAAGGCAAACAAGGCGCTCGCAAATATCTATCTCGTCCGTCAGCCGCGGTTTTCGGTAATGCCGTTGACGAAGGACGAATACGAAGAGATCTTGAGTATGTCGAAATAAGGTGGCCTAAATGAACGCTGCACCAGAATCCGCCCGCCGCGTCTCGCTGCTAAAAGACGCAGTCGCTTATTACAATTCGCTGCTGGACGACGACGATCTTGCCGCGGCGTCTTACAAAACTCTGCACGAAGGCCTCGAGCATAACCGCCTGATCTTTGGCGGCCGCCCGCTTTCGCCATATCTTCGCCCGCATTTTATTACCGCCGACGACTGGGAACGGATCAGAAAAACCTGCGAGACGATCTGGAGCGCCCTGCAAAAAGTTAAGGACGCGGCCGTTCAGGACGATGCGATTCTCGACGAACTCGGCATTACCGAGATCGAAAAAGAATTGGTAAAGATCGATCCCGGCTACAAGCAGGTTTCGCCGACCGCACGTCTCGATTCCTTCCTGACCGACGATGCCTACAGCTACGTCGAGCTCAACGGCGAAAGCCCCGCCGGAATCGCCTTCGCCGATTCGGCGACCGAGATATTTAAAACTTTACCCGTAATGCAGAAGTTTTCCGAGCGTTACGAAGTAACCGGCCTTGAAGGCAGCTCGAAAATGCTCGATGTTCTGCTCGCTTGCTGGGGCGAGTTTTGCGGCGGCAAGGCAGATCGCAAACCATTGATAGCGATCGTCGATCTTAAGGATTTGCCAACTATCAAGGAATTCGAGCTTTTTCGGGATTACTTCGAATCGCGCGGCTATGATGCGATCATTTGCTCGCCGCAGGATCTGGAATTCACCAACGGCAAGTTGTATTTCGGCGGCGTGCAGATCGATGTGATCTACAAACGACTTTTGGTCAACGAATACCTGCCGATAATGGACGAATTCCCGGCCCTGCTCGAAGCATATCGTGCAGGGGCTGTCTGCATGGTCAACAGCTTTCGCGGAAAGTTGGTCCACAAAAAAGCGATTTTTGCCGTGCTGACGAACGAACGTTACGCACATCTTTTCACCGAAACGGAGTTAGCGACGATAAACGCCCATGTCCCGTGGACACGCAAATTTCGACAGGAGCAAACGCAGGTCAGAACCGGGAGCGGCAGCGACGAGGTTCTTCCGTCGGCAGATGACGCCGTCGATCTCGTTGAATGGACGCGGGCAAATTCGTCAAAGCTTGTCCTGAAACCAAACGATGACTACGGCGGCCATGGCATATATATCGGATGGAATTCGACGCCGGAAGAATGGGACGCGGCAATCGACGCCGCGCTCGCGGACGGCGATTATCTGGTTCAGGAACGCGTAAAAACTGCTAAAGAAACTTTTCCAATGTTGTTCGATGATCTGGGAAAATGGGGTATGATAGAACAGTTGGTCGATCTCGACCCGCTGTTATTCAACGGCGTCGTCGGCTCGGCCTTCACAAGGCTGTCCTCCAACGAGCTCGCCAATGTAACCGCCGGCGGCGGTATGGTACCCACATTTATCATCAGTGAGAAATAACATGAGAAGTATTATTAAGATCGCGTTCGCCGCAACGATTGCGGTGGTACTTGTTTTTTCTGCTTCAACCGCACATGCACAAAAATCCTCTCGGCCGATCTTTTCGTTGACCGAAAGTCCGCGTGAAAAATCCACCGCCGAACGCTTGTCCATTGCGTCCGTCCGCGAAAGCAAGATCGTTTTCGATCCGGCCGAGTTTTCAGCCGGAAAAGCGACGATAGATTTCCCGCTACTTGACGGCAAGATCTATCGTGCGTCGGTTACTAGTGTCGAGATCAGAAGCCTCAGCGATTTTACATGGCGCGGCAAGATCGGCCGTGCCGATAGCACGAACGAAGTCACTTTCACCTCACGAAACGGCCTGCTCGCCGGTCTGATCTACACTGCTGATACGGTTTTCGAAATTTCGCCGAAAGGCGATACGCACGTTCTTGCTCAGCTAGATCAGAGCCGGTTTCCGGAATGCGGTGGAGGTTTGGCGGGCGGCGATGAAACGACTGAAAATACGAATGCCGTCGCCGGAGGAGCGGACGATTCCGGCGACCGCATTGACGTTCTGGTCGTTTACACAACCGCGACAAAGAACGTCGTTGGCGGCGATGCGCAGGCACAAACTCTTGCCCAGCAAGCTATTGACTCAGCAAACACCGCATATATAAACAGTAAGATCCGTACGCGCCTGAGACTGGTTCATTCGCAGGAACATCTGTACACCGAAAGCGGAAACCCGAGCACCGACCTTAGCAACTTACGCAGTAACGCGACGATCCAAACCTTACGCAACACGCACAACGCCGATCTCGTCGCTCTGATCAGTGAAACAGCAGGCGTCTGCGGTATCGGTTACTTAATGGGCGGTTCGGCCGGCAACCAGAACAACGGCTTCACCGTCACGGCACGTGGTTGTGCGGTTGGCAATCTCAGTTTTGCTCATGAGCTAGGCCACAACATGGGCAGCCAGCACAATCCTGAAAACGGTTCCGGCGCGACTTTTTCTTTCGGCTACGGTCATTACATAAACGGCAATTACCGAACGGTGATGTCCTACGTCGATCCTTGTCCGTCCGGCTGTGCTCGTCGTCCGTATTTTTCGAATCCAGCGGTCGCGTTTAGCGGCGTTCCAACCGGCGTTGCCGACGCTCGAGACAACGCCCGATCGATAAACAATCTGGCCGATGTCATTGCAAACTATCGTTACAGCGGTACCAGCATTACGTTGAATAATTTCAACGGCGGCGAAGTTCTTCCGCGTCTCGTTTCACGAAACATAACCTGGTCGTCGAACGGCCTCGCCGCGGGAAATGTAAGGATCGAGTTTTCGCGTGACGAAAGCAGCACATGGGAAACATTGATCGCGGACACGCCGAATGACGGATCGGAAAACGTCACTGTCACCGGCCGTCCGACAAAAAACGCCAGGCTTAGGATAGTAAGCGTCGGCACACCAACCGTCACCGACTCAAGCACCTGTAACATTTTTCTTAGATGACCACTACCCAAGCGAAAAACGGCTCGCGGCTCCGCACCCTTACCGACGAATATCTTCAGTTGGAACAAAAGCTGCTTCTCGGCGGCGGGCCCGAAAAAATTGAGAAAATTCACAAGCAGGGCAAACTTACCGCACGCGAGCGGATCGAGAAACTGCTCGATCCCGACACTTTCAGCCAGGAGATCGGCTTGCTCGTCGCCTATGACGAATACAACGGTCAGGCTCCCGCGGCAGCGGTCGTGACGGTGGTTGGGAAGATCAACGACCGCGAATGCGTTGTCGTTGCAAACGATGCAACGATCAAGGCTGGCGCGTGGTATCCCGAAACGATCAAGAAAATTCTCCGCGCACAGGAGATCGCGATGCGCAATCGCGTTCCGATTGTTTACCTTGTCGATTCCGCAGGCGTGAACCTTCCGTATCAGGGCGGCGTGTTTCCAGGCCAGTACGGCGCCGCACGCATTTTCTATTACAACTCGATAATGCGGAAGTATCTAAAAGTTCCGCAGATTTCCGCCGTGATGGGAATGTGCGTCGCCGGCGGAGCGTATCTGCCTGCTTTGTCCGACGTGATACTGATGGTCGAAGGCACGTCATTCATGGGACTCGGTGGTGCAAATCTTGTCAAAGGCGCCACCGGGCAGACGATCGATAACGAAACGCTCGGCGGAGCGATGACGCACAACGCCATCTCCGGCGTGGCTCACTATCGCAGCGAGAATGAAGATGAATGCCTGGAAAAGATACGCGAGCTGATATCCGAGCTTCCGGCCAAAGAACAGACGCGGGTATCAATGTCAGAAACGGGAGCCGTAGCGACCGG
>CADEEU010000094.1 GCA_902826385.1 uncultured Acidobacteriota bacterium
ATTGGTTAAGGTCAAGGTTCCGAGGTTGTAAATTCCACCGCCATCGTTCGTTCCTGTAGCCGCGTTTGCATGTACCTGCACATTGTTCAGCGTCAAATTGGCGGTGCTGCCGACAATAATTCCACCTCCATCGGCCGCCGAACTACCACCTGTTATCTTCATCCCGCTGATCAGAACCGTGCCCGACAAGACAGTGAAGATACGAAAATTGAGGACGGAAGATCGCTGGACGATGAGGTTCCTTGCGCCGGTACCGTTTATCGTCACAGAATCGATTATCCTAAGCTCGTCGCTCGTCAGGGTGATCGTGCAGACGCCGCCGGAGCAGCCCGTGTCAATCGCCGGAATACTGAAATTTATCAAGTCGGAACCCGCTGCCAAGTTGGCATTGACGATAGCCTGACGCAAACTGCCAGTGCCCGAATCTGCCGTATTGGTTACAGTAAACGTCGCGGCGTTAACGCCGGCCGCAGATAAGAACAACACAAAGGCAATTGCACACAAAACTGCCCACAAGGGGCTGCATTTTTTCATTTTAGGGTTAATTTCCTATAGGAATATCGAGGCGGGACGGCAGCTGGATTCTACGTGCCTCAGAGGAAGGACTTTAGCATGTTAACAAATTTGCCCAAATCCACAAACAACTTTGTTAAACACCTGTATCGGAGCCGGAAACTGGGACAGAATATCGCAAGTACTAAAGAGGCTGCCTTTTGGACAGCCTTCGATCCGGTTCACTACATAATTCCCGACAATGATTTTAGTGCTCCATGCGCGTTGGGGCTGCTTGTCGTGGGGACATGGGCATGGGGAGCATTCCATCGGCGTGTTTGGTTAGGGCGAGGAAGTCGGCGTCCTGGCGGAGCGAGTCGAAGACGGCGTCGACGCGGGCTTCCATCATTTCTTTTTGACGGACGGCGTGGAAGCGTTCGTATTTATAGAAATGGCGTTCGAGCAGCTTGAGGGCCTTTTCGCGTTGGCCGGCCTGGGCGTAGATTGCGGCCAGGTTGTATGAAGCGGGAAGCAAGTCGATGTTCGCTTCGGCGACTTTCAATGCCTCTTCTTTTTTGCCGGAAGCCGCGAGAAATACGGCTGAAAACACGAGGTTGTACGGGTCCTTCGGGTCGAGGGCGAGAGCTTTTTCGGTGTATTCGCTGCCCTGTTTCAGGTCGTATTCGGAGTGCCAGTAAACGGCCAGATTGCGGTATGCAAGCGCGAGCGGATATTCATCGACCGACTGTTCCATCAATCCGAGGCCTTTTTTGAACTCGCCTTCGTGAATCGTGATCTTGCCGAGGCCGTGCAGGGCGACGGCACGCGAAAGCGGGTCGGACGGCATATCGAGGATCTGGTTGAACTCGTTCTTGGCCTTGACCCAGTCGCCCGTGTGATGACGGTTGAGTTCGGCCAGATAACGCAGCGGCGTCGGGTCGGCCGGGTCCATTTGGTGTGCCTGGCGGTAGAGTTTTTCGGCTGCCAGATAGCGTTCGCCGTATTCGGCCACGAGCCCGCGTTTCATTACCTGCTGGATCGCGACATTGACCTTCGGATCGAAATTCGGCGTCGGAGCAACGTCGCCGACATTCTGTTCGCCGAGCTTTTTCAATTCCGATACGGCCGACTTTGCCTTTTTCGGGAACATGCATTTCTCGGCGGCGACCTCTTTATAAAGGCCGATCGCGGCTGCATTATCGCCCGCGGAAGCCTTTGCTTTTCCGTCCTTGAGCTTTGTCTCAATGGCCGTTTCGCGTTCTTTTATCTCGGCTCCGACCAGCTTTTCGACATCCGAAACTTTCAGCTTTCCAGCCGTGTTATCCAGCTTTTTGACCGGCGTTCCATCCGGTTTGGCAAGCACCGCAACGGGTAATTTCGAACCGCCGACGAGCTCCACGGCATGTGGAACGCTGCCGTCAGCCAACTGCATCGAGATGCACTGGCTGGCGTACAACGAAAGCGAACGTGATTCGCGCAGGCTTGACCGTTGAATTTCTTCACGCGAAGCGGGAAACCAGTAAAGGATCAAGCCTTCGGTAACCGGTTTGTCCTTTGCGGTCAATGCCTTCCACGGCACGTGATAGACCACCGGATTCGCCGTCGAACCGCCGCCCGATCCGCCGCTGCCCGAAGTTCCGCCTCCGCCTCCGCCGCCTCCGCCTCCGCAGGTGGCCCAAACCGGCGAATAAACAAACACCAAAATAACAAGAAATGCCAAACCGCGGCCGAATATGGTTTTCATAACGCCTCCAAAAGAATAAATCGCGGTGAGGGATTTTTAATGCCGAAAAGTTTGTGATGCTCGTTCAGCAAAGTCAGTTGTCGCAGCGTGAAAAAAACTCCCCTTACGCCATCTAATATCTCGTGGTTCTGGGGAGTTGAGTATCAAATAATCCTCGTCGAGGCTTACTCGTCGTCGTCGTGAGCCCGAACCCGGCCCGCAGCGACGGCTTCCTGAATTACCTTGTCCGCCAAATTGTGCGGCAGCGGATCGTAGTGCGAAAACTGCATGTGATACGAGCCGCGAGCCTGCGTGACACTGTTGAGCTTGGATTGGTAGTCCAGCATCTCCGACAGCGGAACTTTAGCTTTGATCACCTGCTGCTTTCCGCGTACCTCCATCCCGCCGACGCGACCGCGTCGGGAGTTCAGGTCGCCCAGCAAATCGCCACTAACTTCCTGAGGCGTAAAGACTTCCACGTCCATGATCGGTTCAAGAAGGGTCGGTTTCGTTTTTTCCATAGCGGCGCGGAATGCCTTGCGGCCAGCGGCTTTGAAAGAATGCTCGTCGGAATCGACCGTGTGATAGCTGCCGTCGATCAACGTCACCTTGAAATCGACCAGCGGGTATCCGGCCACCGCTCCGCCCTGGGCTGCTTCGATAATTCCTTTTTCTATTGCCGGCCGGAAATTCTGCGGTACGGAACCGCCAAAGATCTTGTCGACCCACTCGAATCCGCTGCCGCGTTCCAGCGGCTCGAAGATAACCTTACAGTCACCAAACTGGCCTCGGCCGCCTGATTGTTTTTTATGACGGCCCTGCACCTCGGCCGAGGTGGTGATCGTTTCTTTGTACGGAACTTTTGGTGGATGCAGAGCGACTTCGACGTGATAGCGATCGGCGAGTTTTTTTACAACGGTTTCGATGTGAAGCTGGCCCGAGCCGGAGAGAATAAATTCTTTCGTCTGAGCATCGCGGTCAAAGTGAAGCGACGGGTCCTCTTCCAAAATTCTGTGCAAAGCACCCGAAATTTTGTCCTCGTCGGCCCGCGACTTTGGCTCGATCGCAAAAGCGATAGCGGCCTCCGGATATTCGACTTTTGGATAAACGATTGGTTTCACTTTGTCCGAAAGTGTGTCTCCGGTCTGTGTGTCTTTTAACTTTACTACGGCGATGATATCGCCCGTCTGAGCTTCATTTACCTTGTCCAGAGTTTTTCCGCTGATAACGTGAAGCGCACCGAGCCGCTCTGCGGTATCGCGGCTTGAATTAAATACAGTTGCGTCGGACGCGACCTTGCCGCTGACTATCTTCATTACGTTGATACGGCCGGCAAACGGGTCGGCAATCGTGCGAAAGACGTAAGCTGAAAAGGGCTCGTCGTTAGAATATTTTCTGGTCACGCGGTCGCCGGCCATGTCGGCATCGGCGAAGCCGTATTCGGATTCATGCGTCGCCGGGTTCGGAGCGAATTCGACGATGTGATCGAGCAGGATCTGAAGTCCGACCAGCGTTGTCGAAGAGACGGCGTAAACCGGACAAAGTTTACTTTTAGCAATCGCTTTAGCGAGGTTTGGATAAATATCTTCTTCCGGCAGCGTGCCGTCCTCAAAGTACTTTTCCATCAATACGTCGTCGGACTCGGCAACGATTTCGATCAGTCGTTCGCGGGTGCGTTCGAACACGTCGCGGCCCATTTCCGGCAAAGGAATCTCCTTTGCTTTGCCGTGTTCATCGAACTCGTAGGCTTTTTGGTGGACCACATCGACTACGCCTTTGAAATCTCCTTCGGCTCCTATGGGAAGCGTAAACGGGACGATCGACCGGGCAAAACTTGACGTGGCTGTTTCCAGCGCGTGGCCGAAATCGGCGTGCTCCTTGTCGATCTTGTTGACGACCATGAACCGCGGCAGCAGAAATTCGTTCGCATACTGCCAGGTTTTTTCCGTCTGCACCTCGATACCGTGGACGCCGTCAACGATCACCAGGGCACAATCCGCGACGCGTAACGCCGGCCGGGCGTGCGAAACGAACGCTGCATAGCCGGGCGTGTCGATGAAGTTGATCTTGGTTTCTTTGTATTCGAGGTGGGCGAAGTTGTTGTTTAGTGAGATCTTTCTTTCTATCGAATCTTCTTCGTAGTCGGTGACCGTGGTCCCCTCGTCTACCTTTCCCCAGCGGTGTGAAGTTCCGGACACGTGCAACAGCGAGCTTACCAATTGCGTTTTACCCGCGTCGCCGTGTCCAATTACAGCCAGATTCCTGATGTTCTCAGTAGTAAAAGCTTTCATGTTCGGCTAGATCTCCTGATGTAAAGTCTCAAGTCCCAGGTCTCAAGTCCAGGGTTAAAAAGGCGTCCACGCAGGACTTGTTAATACGACCTGGCTTGGGATTAAAGGTTGTTGGTAAGAATGTAATTTACCCGACGTTAACGACAATGGCAAGATAGGGCGCCCCGGTAGGAAGTTATCTGCTGAAAAGCTTGACTTTGTGAGTTACAATAATCTTTGCTCTCGCCCGAATTCTTGTGCATTCCGACGCGGCAAAATCCTCAGAGGGCAAACGTCTAATATATTGTTGTGCATCGTACGGACCAGTGCGTTTTGCGCGTTCAGTTCACCATTGAGAGGAAAGAATGAAGAAGACAACCGGATCGGTAAAGGTTTGTTTGGCAGCGGTCGTGCTCGTGACCCTTCTGATCGGAACTATCCCGGCTAGGGGACAGGAATTGGTTTCGGTCAGCGACATCACCGGCGGATCAAGCGTATTCGTTTTTCGAACCGGCTCTAAGGCCGCGCCGAGAAGGAATGCAGTTCGGACTCGAACTGCCCGTACGAAGACGCAACGCGTCGAAACCGCTCGCAAATTTACCAAGCAGTACGTTGCCCTGTCTAAAGTCGCTCCGCGAAGAACCCGAACTGCGGCGGTTAAACCAGACGATCCCAGATTGCCAAAGGTCAAGACAATGCCTGCGGCCGAGGCAGCCAAGCTTTTTGCGGGTGTAGGTGAATATTTCATGGATCGCGACGACTTCAATCAGGCCATCGATTACTTTAGAGAAGCGGTCCAGCTCGATAAAACCTATGGGGTCGCGCGCAACGGTTTAAGCGAAGCTCTGGCTCTGAAAGGCAACGAAGAATTGGTGCGCGATGCGCGAGCCGCCGCCCGCCGGTTTTTTGAAGAAGCGCTGACCTACAACGCTAATAATGCACCTGCGTACTTCGGACTCGGTGAGGTATTTGCCGCGGAAGAAAAGGACACCGAAGCCCGGGCGAGCTATGAAAAAGCGCTTACCAACGACAAAGAGCTCACCGAAATTTATGTTCCGCTAGGAATTCTCTACTATCAGGCCGGCGAGATTGCAAAGGCGGATGATCTGCTTAGTAAAGCGTTGGCGATATCGCCGAACGACCCCGAAACTCAGTATTTCCTCGGTCTTGTTCGCTCGTCGCAGACGCGTCTGACCGAAGCCCTGGTGGCTTTCAACAAAGCAAAAACCGGCGACCCGGCTTATGCCGAGGCGTTCTATCAGGCGGGTGAAACGAACTTACGTTTGAACAAGCCGAAGGACGCAGCGGCCGATTACAAAAAAGCGACCGAACTAAAACCCGCTTATTTCGAAGCCTGGATGGGACTTGGTGGAGCCAACTATGAGGCCAATGATTGGGCGGAAGCCGTGACGGCTTACAAAGAAGCCGTAAGGCTGAAGAATAACAACGCGGAGGCTTATGAAAATCTTGCCGATGCTTACCGGCAAATTCCCGATTACGTACAGGCTGAGGCGAACTATAAGCTCGCCGCGTTGTTTGTAGAACGCTCACCGGACTTCAGCAACGAACAGGCCGCCGACATTTACAGCAAGAGCGCTTTTATGGTCGCCAAGCAATGCGAGATAAACATCGCGCGTGGGTCAAGGTGCCGTTGGGGCGATGCGATCACGTATCTTGACAAGGCATCGTCCTTCAGCCAGACGGGCGTTGACAATACTAATCTCGGCTGGGCCTACTACAACGCGGCTCGCGAAGATCTCAGTTTCCGTAACGATGCGGCTGCGAGGCCTAAACTAGAAAAGGCAAAGGCCGCGCTTCTCAAGGCTTCCGCTGGAAACAATAAGGTTTCGGGAGGAGCTCTCCTTAATCTTGGAAGGGTTCTTGCGGATATGGGCGATTATCCAGGTGCGATCGATGCGTTCAAGAAAGCGATTCAGAAAGAACAGGACTGGGCATTTGCGTTGAACGAGCTTGGATCGGTTTATCGTAAACAGAATAACTTTAAGGAAGCTGCCGCTCACTTCAAGAAAGCCGCCGGCAAGGAAGAAAAGAATCCGGTCATTCAATACAACCTCGGCGAAGCGGAGTTGAAAAACGGTAACATCGACGAAGCCAAGAAAGCTTATGAACGGTTGAAGAAACTCGGCCGAACCGGGAACGAGTTCGCGGCCCGGCTTGTCCAACTTAGCGGAGGCAAGATAAAAGGCTAGAATTCGACCGTTGGATTGGGCAAAACCGAAAATTCGCGAAAATGTGCTGCTGGCTCCGCTGACGACGTTAAAGGTCGGCGGGCCGGCTCGTTTTTTTGTCGAAGCTAAGACGATTGAAGACGTTGTCGCGGCTGTTCGATATGCAGGCGATGAACGTCTCGATCTTTTCATCCTAGGCGGCGGAAGCAATATTCTCGTTTCCGATCTCGGATTTGAGGGACTGGTCGTCCAGGTTTCGTTGAAAGGCATCACGGCAGAAAAGCCAAACGACAGCAACCCGAAACAAATCGTTACCGCACAAGCAGGAGAAAACTGGGACGATTTTGTCGCTTATTGTGTGGCAAACGAACTGGCTGGCGTCGAATGTCTTAGCGGAATTCCGGGCTTTGTCGGAGGCACGCCTGTTCAGAATGTGGGAGCTTACGGACAGGAAGTTTCGGAGACCATAGTGTCGGTAAAATGTCTTGACCGCGAAAAGCTTGAGATCGTCGATCTTTCGAACAAGGATTGCTCATTCAGTTACAGAAAAAGCATATTTAACTCGACCCTGCGGGACCGATACGTGGTGTTGTCCGTTAGTTATGCTCTAAGCAAAGCGGGCAAACCAAAGATCGTTTACAAGGACCTGATAGAACATTTTGCGGGAGCCGAACCCACCATTGTTGAAACGCGGGAAGCGGTGCTAAAAATCCGCGCGGCAAAGTCGATGGTGATCGATCCGTCCGATCCGAACTCTCAAAGTGCGGGATCGTTTTTTAAGAACCCGATCGTCAACAAGGCTAAGCTTGCGGAAATAGCCGAAAAGGTGAAGGCCGACAACGTTCCGCACTTTGATGCGGGAGCCGATCAAGTAAAAATTCCTGCAGCGTGGTTGATCGAAAAGTCCGGTTTTCAGAAGGGATTTTCGCTCGGCAATGCCGGCATCTCAACGCGCCATTCGCTCGCTCTGGTTAATCGGGGTGGGGCTACGTCAACGGAAATAGTTGCTCTCAAGGACCTGATTACGCAAGCGGTGCAGTCGGGGTTCGACATCAGACTTCTTCCGGAGCCTATTTTTGTCGGTTCATTCGAATAAGCACACATTCTGCTGGGCCCTCAGTCTTCAAACCCCTGGAATTCATTCCGCAAAAAAACTCATCGTGGTACGTCCCATTAACGTATAATTTGGGTGGCTAGAACTCTACCAACCCTTCAAATCATCTTCTCGAGGTGGGCAATGTTCCGGACAAATCATTCTATAAAGCTTTTATTTTCTGTACTTGCGTTAATCTCGCTAAACCTCCAAAGCTTGCTAGTGGTAAGGGCCAACGACATCATCGCGTCAGACGATGTTGTTTCGGGTTCGAGCGTTTTTGTTTTTAGAGAGTCGCGCAAGCGGCCGCAGGAACGTGCAGGTGGATCGGTCAGCCTCGGCGGAAGTAAGAAAAGATCCTATCGCGAAAAGGTAAATGCTCAGATCGCGGCGGCGCGGAAGAAAAAGGCCGACGCTGCCAGGGTTCGCCAGGCAGCAGTTGCGAAAGCTCGTGCCCGCGAGCGCACGGCAAAGCTTAAGCTCTCGAACACACTAGCCGCGGCGGGTGAAAAACAGATGGAGTCAGGTGATATTGCTGCCGCTACAGCAAGTTTTAGAAACTCACTGAAAGCCAACCCAAAGAACGTCGAGGCCAAGAGCGGCCTCAGCGAAGCGTTGACCGTTACAGGCATGACGACAGCCGACATCGATGAAAACGCGGCGGTACCGTACTTTGAAGAAGCAGTGAAGCTCGACCCAAAGAATGAGGTGGCGTTTACAAAACTGGGTGAGATTCATGACGCTCGCGGCCGTAATGCACAGGCGATCGTAAACTACGAAAAAGCACTGGCGATCGATCCACAGCTTTCATCGCTTTATCTGCCGGTTGCTTTGGCCTACGCAGAGGCAGGAAACGCGGTTAAGGCCGATCTTTATTTAACCAAAGCGGAAGCGGCCGGCGTAGCTGAAAACGATACGAAGTTCGCTCGTGGCGTATTGCTTTACAAACAGAACAAGAACCAGGAAGCCTTGGCAGTTTTCGATCAGCTTGCAGCCGCCGAACCTCAAAACGGAGCAGTTCAATATCAGCGTGCCGTTTTGTTCGACAAACTTGGCCAGCGGGACAGGGCCGTAGAAGCTTACCGGAAATCGACACAGATCGATCCCGGTTACGCGCCGGCTTGGTTCGAACTGGGTGTAATCTATTACAACAAGGGCGACTACAGGAACGCTCTCAATGCCTATCAGGCGGCGGTAAAAGCGGATTACTCGAACGCCAAGGCGCACGCCAATCTGGCCAGCACGTATCGTCAACTAGAGCGTTTTGCTGAAGCTAATGCAGAGTACAAGATCGCGGCGGACACGATCAAAGACGATCCCAATCTATACAGCGAATGGGGTTACTGTCTCGGAAAAACGGCGGAATGGGAGAAAGCGGCGGATCGGCTCGAAACCGCAAAAGGCATGAGTTCGACCGCTGAAGACGAGTCAAACATCGGATGGGCTTACTACAATGCCGCCCAGGCGGACAAGGCTGCCGGAAACGATGCGGCCGCTCAGGAAAAGCTCGAGAAAGGCAAGGTGTCGCTTCAGGCGGCAGTGCAAAAGGATCCGAAGCTCGACGCCGCTCATCTGAATCTTGGATCGACCTACAACAGTCTTGGCGAGCATGACAAAGCAGTCAGGTCGCTGAACGAAGCTGTCCGACTGCACAATGATTGGGTCATCGCATTGAATCAGCTTGGGCTGGCATATCGCGGCACGAACAATATGTCAATGGCATTGAACTCGTTCAATCGAGTTGTTCTGCTCGACGGAAATAATGTCTCCGGCTTGTTCAATCTGGGTTCCGCCCAGTACGCAAGCGGGGACAAAAACGGCGCCAAGAAAACCCAGGCCAGGCTTAGAAAGGTTCGGCCCGATCTGGCCGATCAGCTCGGCAACATTATTGCGGGTAAAGCCATCGAGTTCGGAACTCAAAAGCTGAGGGAAAAGATCAGAATTCCCGGAATTCCGTTCTAACCGTTTGGCACCGGTTGAAGAAGTGGTCGGCTTTCGGGCCGGCCGCTTTTTTCGTTCTGGCCGGGATTATTGAGTTTGCCGGCGGCGTTTACGAAGCAAAATGACGCTGCCCGCCACGAGCAAAATCAATGCTCCGGCGGTCCCGGCGGACATGTAGGTCCATTTTGGACGAACTATTTCAGGGCGAGCGTTGAAGTCGCCATGCAGGGTAAAAGCAGCCCAATAAAAAGGAGATTGAAATCTCGGTTCGTTCATTAGCGAGAGCTGGGCTTGTTTTAGAGCTTCCGACGATGAAAGACCTTCTGCCAACCCTTGATAAAAGGCCGCCATCAGTTTTTGTGACGCTTCGTCCTCGACTTTCCATAGTGTTGACATCACTGAACGCGATCCTGCCTGCAAGAAAGCGTTATTTAAGCTAAGCAATCCCTCGCCGCGCAATTCCTTACCGACGGCTGTTTCACAGGCACTCAGCACGACCAGATCGCTGTTCAGCCGCAAAGCGTAAATGTCTTGAAGCCTTAAAAGATCGGCGTCCAATTGCCGGCTTTCGCGGTCATATCTTGAAAAGACGATGCCGGAAAGTTCGGGGCGTTTGCCGTCGACCAAAGCATGGGTGGCCAGGTGAATTATTTTGTAATCGCTAAGATTGGTACGCAGAAAGTTTTCGCGCGTGGCGGAAAATCCATCGAATGAGTCGACAGAATTGTCCAGTGCTTTTACGACGGCGCGGGCTTCGCGTCCGGATCCATTGAGCCTCGACAGCGAACCGAGCGATTCGACAAATCGAAAGTTGTCGGCCGTCGTCTGCTCGTTTTGCGGTCGTTTGCCACTAAGCCGTTCATCATCCCTCGAAAAAACAGGGTCGGAAAAGACCACCAGGTTCTTTGACGCTTCGCTTTCACGATGTTCCGCCAGTTGGCTGTGTACAGTCAACATGTGCGCGGCTGGCTGGTAAACCACCTGGTTGGTCACTCCAAGGGGACTGCCATGTTCCTTTCCCGGCACCAAGAACGCCGAAAAAGACAAGTGATGGAAGCCGCCCTCCCCCGCGACCCTGAACCCCGTC
>CADEEU010000095.1 GCA_902826385.1 uncultured Acidobacteriota bacterium
CGAGAGAACGCTGCTTGGATCGGACGGCGTGCGTGGAATTCACGACCTGCACGTTTGGACAATTTCGTCCGGCATACACGCTTTGTCCGTTCACATCACGCACGATGAGTCGATCGGTCATTCAGATCTGCTTGCCGTAGTCCGCGACAAGCTTCACGACAGTTTCGGGATAGACCATCTTACTATTCAGATGGAAACGATGAACAAGGAAACCGAGGCCGTATATATTTGCGAAACCGGGACCAAGTGTTTTGAGCCTTCCGTAAAGTCAACCTTCGCCAACGGGTAATTCTTCCGCAACGACGCATGGCTGAAATCGAGCTAAAATACGGTCAAACGCACTATTATTTCGAGTTCGATAAGAAGCGGTTCGATGTGCTTGAACCTGAAACGGACCAGGCCGCGTTAAGTGATTTCGAGCTGAATGAAGCGCTGGATCAACCGATTGGCACTCCCTTAATCGAAGAAATAGTCAATTCCGGGGAGAAGGTTCTGATAGTCGTTCCCGATGCGACGCGCGAGGTCGCGTGCGGCCAGGTCGTAAATATTCTGGTCCGGCGTCTTATCGCAAACGGCACAAGTTCATCTGCCATCAGCATAATTTTTGCGACCGGAATTCATCGGCCCGTTACCCAAGCTGAAAAAGAAAAAATACTCACGCCTTTTATAGCGCAAAGGATAAAAACTCTTGATCACGCGCCGCGGGACATTTCGCGAATAACCCGCATGGGGGAAACGTCCGGCGGAATTCCGATCGAGCTAAACAGCGCGCTTGTCGAACACGATCACGTTATCCTGATCGGCGGCGTCACGTTCCATTACTTCGCGGGCTTTACTGGCAGCCGCAAACTTATTTGCCCGGGACTTGCATCGACGAAGACGATTTCGGGATCGCACAAACTGGCTTTCGATTGTGACGCACTTTCGCGACGTGCCGGCGTCGGCACCGGAATGCTCGACGGTAACGCCGTGCACGAAGCGTTCGTCGAAGCCGCGTCAAAGGCTGCTCCGGCTTTCTGCATTAACACAATCGTCAATGACACGGGCGAAGCGGTCGATCTCATTTGCGGCGACTGGATCGAATCTCACAAGCAGGCGTGCGAAGTTTACGCGAGACGCAACACCATTGCGGTTCCCGAAAAACGCCGACTCGTAATTGCAGGCTGTGGCGGTGCTCCGTACGATCTCAACCTGATACAGGCTCACAAGGCGCTAGAAGCAGCGGCCGGTGCTTGCGTGGACGGCGGGACCATCATCCTGCTTGCAGAATGCCGCGAAGGACTCGGCCGCGACGATTTCCTAAAGTGGTTCGAATTCGGCGACAGCGAAAAACTCGCTGAGCGTCTGTGCGAAGCCTATCAGGTGAACGGCCAAACGGCTTGGAGTCTATTATGTAAAACCGAAAAATTCGATGTGCGGATCGTAACCGATCTGCCGGAGGGAAAGGTTGCGGCTACGGGCATGAAATACTCAAATAGCCTTGCTGACGCCCTGAACGGAATTAAAACCGACACGCCGGGTTACATAATGCCTTCAGGTTCAAAGGTTTTGATAGCGGCTGGCGAGCTCTGCTAAAAATGGGATCACGGTTCTTGAGGTTGGATCAAGGCAGGCCGTTTTTGAAGAAGTATCGAGCAGCGGGATGTGCAGATTAGCTTTCCTTTGTCGCTGGTTATGTCTATCTGCCAAATGCTCATCGTGCGGCCTGGAAAGATCGGGGTTGCGGTCACGGTCAACAGTCCTTTGCTGACGGCTCGCAGGTGATTTGCGTTTATCTCTATACCGACGGGCGTCACTTTTGTCAGGTCGGCGTTTGCCACGACGCCGATCGAGGCGGCTGTCTCAGCAAGGTAAAGCGACACGCCGCCGTTCATTATGCCGACGTACTGATGCACCTTTGGCGTCACCTCCATAGTCAAAACGACGCGTTCGGCCGTGGCCTCGACGATCTTGACGCCGAGGAACTGCATCAGTTCATTCTCGGCAGTGTGTTTTATCAGTTCGGATTTATCCATTCAGAGAAGCCTTGGCCGCCGCAATTGCTTTTTCCACCCGCGAAGGCGCCGTCCCGCCGATAGCGGATTTGCTTGCGACGGTCCTTTCCAGCCCGAGAGCGGCATAAACGTCCTCATTGATTTGGGCCGCGACGCTTCGCATTTCGTCGAGCGGGATTTCGACCAGTTCGCGGTTGGTTTCGATGCCGAGAAGAACTATCTTTCCGGCCGACTCGTGCGCGGTGCGGAACGGAATGCCTTTTTTCACAAGATAATCGGCAAGCTCGGTCGCGTTCAGATAACCTTTGGTCGCCGCCTCGCGGGTGCGGGCTTCGTTGACAGAAAGGTTACCGAGAACGATTGCCGTAACCTTTAGACAGGTCCGCGTTGTATCGAGAGCGTCGAAGACCGTCTCCTTATCCTCCTGCATGTCTTTGTTGTAGGCCAGCGGCAAGCCCTTCATGGTCGCAAGCAATGCGGCGTGGTGGCCGAAGACGCGGCCGGCTTTGCCGCGGACCAGCTCCAGCGCGTCGGGGTTTTTCTTCTGCGGCATCAGGCTTGAGCCGGTCGAGACCGCGTCGCTTAATGCAACGAAACCGAATTCCGTGCTGGCGTATAGGATCAAGTCTTCCGCCAGCCGTGACAGATGTACCATGATGAGCGAACATGCACCGGCAAATTCGATAGCAAAATCGCGGTCTGAAACAGCGTCTAGGCTGTTCGCCGAAACACGCTCAAAACCGAGCTCTTTTGCTACGGCTTCCCTGTCGATGCTGAAACTTGTCCCAGCCAACGCGGCTGAGCCGAGCGGCATAACGTTAACGCGTTTTGCTACATCTTCTAGTCGCTCACTGTCGCGGGCGAACATTTCTAAATAGGCCAGACACCAATGAGCCCACATCACAGGCTGTGCCCGCTGAAGATGTGTGTAGCCGGGCATAACCGCCGTTTGATGTCGCTCCGCAACAGCGATCAAAGCAGCCTGAAGATCTTTAATATCCGTTTGCAAATGCGCGATCTGGTCACGAAGCCACAGCCTGAACGCGGTCGCGACCTGATCGTTCCGGCTACGGCCCGTGTGCAGCTTTTTGCCGAGATCGCCGACCAGCTCGACCAGCCGTGATTCGATAAAGGAGTGAACATCCTCCGAATCGAGATTCATGTAATCGGCATCACCCGCGGCAAGTTCAAGCATCGTCCGCAAAGCTCCTGTGACGGCGGCGGTTTCGTCCGCGTCCAGAACGCCTGCTCCGTGAAGGCCGTGAGCATGAGCGATGCTGGCCCGAACGTCTGCTTCGAACAGTCGAATATCGAAACCGAACGAGCGGTTGAACTCCGCAAATGTTTCGTCGGGGTTGCCGGTAAACCGTCCGCCCCAGAGTTTTTGGGAATTGGTCATCGTTTTCTCATTCTTTGCGTTCTGTGCGCCTTTGCGTGAGAATGATTTTCACGCAAAGCCGCAAAGTTCGCAAAGGACGAAGAAGATCAAGGAGCGGTGCGTGCAATTAGTTTGATGGAAAAAAAGATCACTAAAGTGGTGCTTGCCTACTCCGGCGGGCTGGATACGTCGGCGATGCTGTTGTGGTTGAAGGAAACCTACGGCTGCGAAGTGGTTTGTTATTGCGCCGATGTGGGCCAGGGCGAGGAGATGTCCGGCCTGGAAGAAAAGGCCCTGGCGACCGGCGCGTCGAAGCTGTATATAGAAGACCTGCGTGAGGAGTTCGTAAAGGATTTTGTATGGACTGCGGTTAAGGCAAACGCTTTGTATGAAGGCGTTTATCTGCTCGGTACTTCATTGGCACGGCCGGTGATCGCCAAACGCCAGATCGAGATCGCCCAAAAAGAAGGAGCCGACGCCGTCGCCCACGGTGCAACCGGAAAGGGCAATGATCAAGTGCGTTTTGAGCTGACATATTACGCCTTGCAGCCGGACATAAAGGTCGTGGCTCCGTGGCGGCATTGGGAATTCAAGGGTAGGGCGGACCTGATCGCGTATTGCCAAAAGCACAACATTCCCGTTACCGCGACGGCCGAAAAACCGTATTCGATGGACCGCAATCTGATGCACATCAGCTACGAAGGCGGCGTTCTCGAAGACCCGTGGGCGGCGGCGCCGGAAGATATTTTCCTGCTTACTAAATCGCCTGAAAAGGCTTCGGACAAAGCCGAAGGGCTCACACTGTCGTTCGAAAAAGGCGAACCCGTTGCGATTAACGGTGTGATGTACGGAGCCGTCGATCTCCTATCGCACCTCAACTTCTTAGGCGGCGAACACGGCATCGGCCGCGTCGATCTGGTCGAGAATCGTTTCGTCGGAATGAAGTCGCGCGGCGTTTACGAGACGCCCGGCGTAACAATTCTGCAGGCGGCTCACCGCGCGCTTGAATCTATAACAATGGACCGCGAGGTCATGCGCCTTCGCGACAGTTTAGGTACCAAGTTTGCTGAATCAGTCTATTACGGCTTCTGGTTCGCACCTGAGTTTGCGATCCTCCGCTCGATGATCGACCAAACCCAGGAAACAGTTTCCGGTGATGTTCGCCTGAAACTCTATAAAGGCAACGTAACCATAACCGGTCGCAAATCGCCGAATTCGCTTTATCGCGAACGAGTCGTAACCTTCGAAGACGACGCCGGAGCCTACGACCAGCACGATGCGGAAGGGTTTATTAAACTTCAGGCGTTGAGGTTGCGGTTGAAGAATATGGAGTAGGAATTTGGTGGTAAAGAAGGAACAACCGCATAAAGATAATGCACCCGGACCGTTCTATGTATGTGACGATTGCTGTACAGCATGCGATGTTCCTTTTGTGGAAACGCCCGACTTGTTTTCTTACGACGACCAAAATCACTGCTATGTAACGAGTCAGCCGAAGACCGAGAGCGAACTCAGTCGGATGATTCGGACAGTACTTAGCGCCGAGTTGGAGTGCATTCGATATAGCGGAACTGATCCGGACGTGCTAAGGAGATTGGCGGAAAGCGGCTATTCGCACCTGGCAGACGTGCCGATTTTGGATGTAAAGCCCGTTCTTCGCAATCACGTTACATTCAACCCCGTCGATTCGATGGATAGCTTGTTATCGACCGGCGACCTTGCCATCATGTTTCAGAGTTATTTGCGTTCGCAAGAAAATGACTACTTGACCTACAAATTTCGAAGCTTATATTCCGACGGCTTTACGTACACTTTTGAATACTCATGGTTCGAAGACAATTATCATAAGGTTGAAATAACATTCTTAGGTGAACCAAATTGCCGTTGGTTGATCGTGACGGGGACAACATTTCAGATCTATGACTGGCTACTCGCGGGAAATAGATTTTGTGACATTCGATGGTACACAAGAGATCAGTGGATTCAATCAAAGATATGGCAAGCGACCCCTTGGTAGATGATCAGAAATGTGAAACGGAATCTCGGCTGCAAAAGCTATTGCTCGAGCGGTTGCGGTCCGACGACGATACAACATTCACGATGGATGACGTCCGAGCTGAGGTGCGGCGAGCAGCCGGCGCTCGAACGGATCACCCGGATTCGGGCTTCATCCGATGAAAGGCCGTTATCGAGGCCGCTGGTCAATCTGGGTAAATGGCAACTGGCGTATCACGTTCGAGTTTGTCGATGGCAACGAATATATTTTGGACTATGAGGACTATCACTAATGGCGATGTACAACCCGCCGCATCCCGGCGAATTGATTATGGAGGTTTATTTAGAACCAAATCAAATCTCGGGGCGTGAGCTTGCTCTTTCATTGGGCGTTTCCCCGTCTACGCTGAATCGCGTACTCAACGGTACGAGTGAGGTTAGCCCGGCGATGGTGTTGCGCCTTGCAAAGGTGCTCGGCCGCTCGGCGGAAAGCTGGCTCACGATGCAGACCAACTATGACCTATGGCACGCCGCGAAACAGTTAAGCTTGGACGGGTTAAGAAGCTTGAATTGTCAGCAGTCTAAGAAAATCCTGCATGGTTTCTACTAAACTCGAATCTTGGCACAACGTAGTCCGCACCCGCGACGCGAGCGGGCTTGGCGAATTGTTGGCTGAAGACGTGGTCTTCTACTCGCCGGTCGTTCACACGCCGCAGGTTGGCAAAAAGAGCACGACGATGTATCTGGCAGCGGCGGTTCAGGTTTTTGGAAACGAGTCGTTCAAGTACGTTCGTGAAGTGATCGGCGAAAGCGACGCGGTGCTGGAGTTCGAGACCGAGATCGACGGCATCATTGTAAACGGCGTCGACATGATCAGGTGGAATGACGATGGCAAGATCGTTGAGTTCAAGGTAATGGTCCGCCCGCTGAAGGCGATCAATTTGATCCATCAGAAGATGGCGGCAATGCTGAAGGCGTAGGGCGGCTGGCGTGAGGGTTAATTCGGGGCCTGTTTTTGTATAGTCAGGACGACCCTGTACGGCGCGACCGAACTAACCGAAGCGTTTCCGTTCCCTAGTTTCTCGCCGAAGTTTTGAAGCTCGTTCATGGTAAATCCCTTTCGTATCGAGAGCGAACCGTCGTGCAGTACAAGCGGGCTGATGCGATAGGCTACGCAAAAAAGTTTATACAGCAGCCATGCCTTTACGCTGCGTTGGAGGTCGATGACTATCACGCGGCGGCTTGCTACGCGGAACATTTCAGGCAGCACGAGCGATATTTGCTCGTCGGTAAGATGATGCGTGAAAAGCGAGCAGATGACGTAATCGAACGAATCGTCGGCAAAGGGAAGCTTCAACGCATCGGCGCGGACGGGAGAAATCTCGCTGAATTTCAGTGCCTCCTCGGCTATCTCGTTCACCGACAGATCGTTCAGATCGAGGCCGACAAGCCGAACTTTTCTGCCTTCATTCCGCGCAAACTTAGCGATCACGCCGAGCAGTTCGCCAGTCCCCGCCCCTACATCCAGCACGCTGAAACTTTTCAGGTTGAGCCTGGAAACGTCCGTCAGCAGCGTTTTTTCCAACGCGGTCCGGTCACCGAGCCGTTGATTAATGAACCGTATTTCACGCAGAAACCGAGCGTATTCTTCCGGCGTGTAATCGCCGATATCGATGCGTTCCGGTTGTGTCGCGCGTTTTTTGAACACGTGTTTGAGAATAACAAGTTAGGAGCCGAGAGTGGTAGCGAACGGATTGATGCAATGCCTACAAGTATTTTAGAAATCTGCTAAACGCGAAACCGCCGTTCGCTGGTGTCGAACGGCGGCTTGGTTCATGAGTCCGGTTGGAGGGGGAATCATGAAAGAAATCCACGAAAGTTCGTCTTGTTGACGGCGTATTTCGGGAACAATGAATTAAGGTCTTTTGCTCCGAGATGCTTGCTGGCGGCTTCGGCGAAAATGTCGCGGAAGTCGGTGGTGACGGCCAGGTCGCGGCCTTCGTTTAACTGGTCGTCCTTCAGGCCTTTCCAGTCGCCGTAAACCTTTCCGCCTTTTACGGTGTTGCCCAGTACGATCATCGCGTTGCCGTGGCCGTGATCGGTCCCGCGGCTGCCGTTTTCGCGGGCCGTTCGGCCGAATTCGGACATGGTGAGCAGCAATACGTCGTCCATACGCTTTCCGAGATCGGTCGCGAACGCCGCGATCGAATTCCCGAAATCACGCAGCAGGTTTGCCAACTGGCCGCGCGAACCACCCTGGTTGACGTGTGTGTCCCACCCGCCGGCCTCTGCAAACGCAACTTCCAGCCCGACACCCGCTTTTATCAGTTGTGCTATCTGCATCAGCGACCGGCCGAGCTGCGACGGCGGATAAACGGCGCCATTTTCCGGTTTGTACTGCGCCGGATTTGAGGCCTTGAGGAAATTGACGGCCTCGAATGTTTCGGCGCCGGTTTCGCTCAAACTGTCTTTTGCACTTTGCTGATAAACGCCTTCGAATCCGCCCTTGATCTCCTGTGTGTAAATGCCGGCTTTGACCGCAAAATCGGCGAGATTGGTCATCGCTATCGACGGTGCCTTGCCGTAAAACGCTCGCGGCAGCGAACGGGTCAAAGCAACAGCGCGGAACGGCGAATCTTCCTTGCCGGCGGTGGACTGCATCGCGCGGTTCAGCCAGCCGTCGCGGGTGGATTTAAGTCCGGGCGTACCGGATTCCATGTAATCCTGCGCGTCGAAATGCGACCGTGTATTGTCGGGCGAACCGGAGGCGTGGATGATCGTCATCTGCTTCGATTTCCAGAATGGCTCAAGATTTTTCATCGCCGGGTGCAGGCCGAAATGTCCGTCAAGATCGACGGCACCGTCGGCTTTGCCCGGATTTGGGATCGCGATACTGCGACGCAGGCTGTAATATTCACTGTCGCCGTGCGGGACGATCATGTTCAGACCGTCGACCGCTCCGCGTTGAAATATCGTAACCAGGACCTTTTTCTTGCCGTAGCCCTTCACCGCATTCTGCGCCGAGGCAAATTGATGCAAAAACTCCGGCGCCGCGGCCATTAATCCGAAGCTCGCCAAACCAATACCGCTAGTTCGTAAAAAATATCTTCTATCCATTACAGCAAAAACCTCTTAACAGAATAATTACAGGCCCTAACCTGCCGACTGCTATATTATTAGACGCATGGAAAACGCAGTTGGTCATTTTATTATTTCGACCGCGTGTTTTAGCCTTCTGATAAGTACCGAGGTTGGATAAACCCAAGGTCTGTGACGTTTTTGGCTTTCGTTTGCGATCTTAGCGTTCTTTGCGTGAGGCTCTTTTTTTACGCAAAGTTCAAAGCACGCAAAGGAAGCCAAAAGTAAATCCGAGCGTTCTATGCGTGAGCAATTTGTAAATCTAATTTTGGAACGTCTCGACCGAGACGCGGAATCGATCCGTAGCGGGTTCATCGCAGATCCGTCGATCGAAACCAACTATTGTGCAATCGACAGTCTTCTCCCTGACGACATCGCGCAGCGAATTGCCGAGGCCTTTCCGCAATCGGAAAACATGCGGCTGCTCGACAGTTTTCGCGAGAAGAAATACACGTCTAAATCACTGGATAAATTCGATTCGTTAATCGCCGATATTACGTTCGCGTTTCAAGACGATCGTGTTGTGCAAAAGGTGGCCGAGCTTACGGGAATCAAAGGCGCCGTTGGCGATCCTCATCTTTACGCGGGCGGTATCAGCGCCATGGAACGCGGGCATTTTTTGCAGCCGCACATCGACAATTCGCACGATGGCGAGCAACAAAATTATCGCGTCCTCAACCTGCTGTATTACATTACGCCGGGCTGGAAACCAGAAAACGGCGGCAACCTCGAGCTGTGGGATGTGGACGTAAAGCAAGCTGTCGAAATACCGAGCCTCTTTAATCGCCTCGTCCTGATGGCCACGAACGATAAATCATGGCACTCAGTCAACGAGGTCAAGACGGCCGGCACACGCCGCTGCATATCGAACTACTACTTCTCGCCCCACTCGCCCAACGGCTATGAGACGACCCATGTAACGTACTTCATGGCCCGCCCCGAACAAAAACTCCGCCGCCTGATAACCAGGGCCGACAGTGACATTCGAACAATGCTACGCAAAGTCAAAAAAAGCGGATTTGCGAAGAAAGACGTTTTTGAAGGGACGGAGAAATGATTTACTCGCGTTCTCCGAGCAATCTTGTGTAACCTGCTTGTTCGAAGTGAACGTCGGTGGTCAACGCATCCGTTAAGCCTTTTTCTGTCATTACTACAAACGAAACACAGTCGATCAAGCCCCAAGCCTTGTCAGGGCGATTTTGAAACAGCTCGAACGCTTTGTGATAGAGTTCGTCGGATAAGCCCGCAATCTCAACCGTTGGGTCGTGTTCCAAGGCACGCAACAGCCGACCTGCTGAGTGACGATACCGCTGTTTCGCCAGCGAGTTTCCTATTTCAAGCAAGATAGCTCGCGTTGTGATTAGTTTTGTTTGACTGGCTTCCAGAGATTGTGCGATCTCGAGCGCCCGTTGGTGATTGGAGTCGGATTCGACGGAAAGCGCAATGGCATAGGACGTGTCAAGAAAGACCTTATTCGTCATTCAGGGTTTTCAAGTTATAGAGATAGTCATCCAGACGTTCGGAAAAATCCTCTGGACCTTCAAGTTTAAGCGAGCGGGCAACGGTCAGGAATGATTCATTTTTTGGGCCCTGATCGTCGTCTACGTCAACCGTAATCTGCACACGCGTGTTAGGCTTCAAACGTACCTCGCCGTTCGGTCGGAAAACTGTCCCGTCAAAAATTGCGTCAACTACCGTACTCATAAATCCCATCGATTTTAGCACGAGAAACGACCTCTCAACCTTTTTTCGGAGCTAAAACTAATTTAACAAGTCTCAGCGCACATAAATTAGACATCTGTGCAAACCCAAAATGTTCCACGTGACATCGAATAAGTGCTAAAATTCCTAGGGTTTAAAGCGTGGAGCGTATCGCGGACAATTTTGGGACGGTGGTGGCGGAGTCGATCGAGCGGCTGCTTGGTCGGGCTGCGAATTCGCGTTCGTTGAAGCCGGCCGATTTGGCGGTGCGGGTCCAATTAGCTCTCGGGAAATATCTTTTTCGCGAAAATGCAGAACCGCAACATGCTGAGATTAAAGCGTTTGTCGACGACATACGGGCGGACGATCTGTGCCTGGTGATCGCCTGTGAAAAGGGCGATGAAAAGGCGTGGGAAGACCTTGTCGCTAATTTCGACGCGACCGTCAAATCCGCTGCGAGGAAGATATCGGCCAATAACGAGGACGCCGAAGACCTTGCGAGTTCGATCTGGGCCGAACTTTACGGGCTGCGC
>CADEEU010000096.1 GCA_902826385.1 uncultured Acidobacteriota bacterium
CATCTTCGACGCGAGAATATTGCGGCCCGGCGGTCATGTCTTGTTTAAAGGCTTCGACGGATTTCTCCGGTCCTTGAGCAAACGCTTCAACGCGGCCGTCCTCGAGGTTCCGAACATAACCCTTGACTTGATATCTGGCGGCCACGCGCTGGGTAAAAAAGCGAAAACCGACGCCCTGGACGCGCCCGCTTAACAAATATTTTCGCGCGATCACCATCGGTTAACCCAAAGCGTCCAGGCATTCCATCAGCGTTCGCTGCCGACAGGTGTAAACCGGCATTCCGCGAAGAGTAAGCTTATTGGCCGGCGTTTGACGGAGCTCTTCGGCAAGAGCAAGAAAATCGCGCGGCTCATCGGTCTCGAACGAGATCAAATATTCCTGTTCGCTAAAACCGAAGGCGTGCGTAAGGTGGATGCGGATGTTTGGAAACTTCTTCCCAACCATGAAGTCTTCTTTGATGAGCGCGTCGCGTTCGTCACCCGATTTGTTGTACCACTCGGCGTGCTTGGCGCAGGGGTAGACAAAGTGATATTTTCCGCTGCCCGCGATCACGTGAAACCGGCTTTTCGGATCGCCCTGACCGTCGTCAGGTACAAACGCCATTCGCTTCGTCACCGCGAGGTAATTTTCAGCAGTTTCCAAATAACTGCCGAGACTTGTACGAAACAGTTTGGCCGTCATGTCCTGCACCAGGTCAAGCGAATGCCCGATGCGCCAAAGCATTACATCAGCCTTTGAATCGAAACCGACGAGCGAATAACTGAAGAGCAAAAAATCTTCGGCGAACGAATCGTGAACCCCTTGAAACTCGCGTTTGAAAATACTCTTGGTTTCTTTGTCCAGCTTTCGCCACGACGGATTGACGCGAAAGAACATGAAGTTCACAAACTGTTTTTCGACTTCGGGAAGTCTAAGCGGCGCTTTGTTTTCAGGCACCAGCCTTAGGCTTCCTTGTTCTGTCTGGTCCTTTGGACGATTCAGTGACTCCATTCGACACTACCGGTGCGTAGGAAAATGTCTGACGAAAAATGCGTTTCCGCCATTATTCTGCCAAGTTTCATTTCCAATGTCCAAAAGCTGACATGATGAAACAGAACTATGACTGCTGAAATTTTTAATAAGCGATTTCAAATCATTGACCGGGAGGCTCTGTCGTACCTAGTCGACAAACTGTGTCGATCTAGCTACCTGGGATATGTTAATCGGCGAATGCCCGCGGCCATGGCCTTTGGCGGTGCGGATAGCTTCGGTGACAAAATCTTTAGAGAGAGCGACGGCATCCGGAAGGGACTTTCCTAGTGCAAGATTTGCGGTGATTGCGGCGGCGAGCGTGCATCCGGTGCCGTGGGTTGAGGTTGTATCAATGTAGTCGGCTTCGAACACTCGAGCACCGTCTGAGTTATAAAGATAGTCGCGGGCTTTTCCATCGGCTGCATCAACAAAATGTCCGCCTTTCATCAAGACATTGGCGGCACCCATAGACAGCATCGATCGTGCGGCCGATTCTATGCCCGCCAACGTGTTTATCTCGATCCCGGAAATACGTTCTGCCTCCTGGATATTCGGAGTTACGACCAGGCTGAGCGGAAACAGCTTTTCGATCAGGACGCGAAGAGCTGCGTCATCGATCAGATCATAACCTGAAGTAGAACGCACGACCGGATCGACAACGAGATTGCGTACGGAACGCTCAGTGAGGATGCGAGCTATTTCTTCAATCGCTTCACGCGTCGGCACCATCCCGGTCTTGACTGCGGCGACATCCAGATCGTCGAAGACCGCTTCGACCTGACCGCGTATCGATGAAGCGTCCTGATGCACGGCTCCAAAGACGCCAGTCGTGTTTTGAAAAGTAAGAGAAGAAACGGCGGCAGCGGCAAAGCAACCGAACGCAGAAAAAGTCTTAATGTCAGCGACTATTCCCGCCCCGCCAGATGGGTCGAGCCCGGCGATCGTTAAACAAACTTTTTGATCAGACATAGAAACTTGATTAGCCAGGACTCAGTCCTCGAGGATATCGTTTAAATATCGGATTGCCGCATAACCGGCAGCACCGTTCCGCAAAATCTCTTCAACGTTGGATGCGTTTACTCCGCCTAGAGCGATCACGGGAAAAGGATTGACGGCGTCACAGACTTCACGGAGCATTTCCAAGCCTGCTGGATTGTCCTTTCCGGGAGTTTTGAAAATCGGTGCGAAAGCGGCGAAATCGGCACCGCATGCCTTTGCGGACCTGACCTCCCTAACGGAGTGAGCGGATACACCGATGATAAAGTTCGCAGGCGTGCATTTTCTTAAATTTTCGACCGGCACTCCGTCGGTCGGCAGGTGAACGCCGTCCGCTCGGGCGGCGAGAGCGATGTCCGCGCGGCCGTTGACGAGGATTTTCAGGCCTGGACTCGCTGCTTCGACGACGGCTTGCGTGAGTTCGAACAATAGCCTTGCCGAAAGTCGTTTTTCCCGTATTTGAAAAAAATTTACGCCCTGTCCCGACGCTCTTTCGACTTTTTTACAGATCTCGGTTTTCTTGAATTCGAAATTGGCGGCGGTAGTGTCGCCTTTTGAAATGCAGTAAACGATCGGGAAGGCGGGCAAACGACTCACTTGCTAACCCGCTTATGATCGTGTTCGCGGAGAAGTGCCACGCTTTGGTTAAAATGCGAGGCTTCCCACAGGGCGATCACTATGTTCACCACACCAAGCCCTGTGACCGCCCCTCGAAACCAGTTAGAAGTGACGGTCCGCTGAACGACTGGAAGGCCTGTACCTTCGGTTACGAGCGCGAGAAGGTAGTTATCGCTCCAGTTACCGAACAAGGTGTCCCACGGCGAAAGTATTAGATAAAAACCCAGCAAAAGGCAGAGAATGATAAAAAAAATGACGGTCAGTCTCTCAACCATACCGTCGGATTATAATCTTTTAATACCGGTCGAACAACCGGTTTTGGCCAAGCAAGTTTAGTGGTTGACCGCTATAGTCTTCATTCTCTCGCTTACGTCGCGAAAGTTAACGTTCTCGGCATACACTTGTTCGAAGTACTTTCCGGCTCTTTCGTGGTCGCCGTCGGCTTCGAATGCAACGCCAAGCTCATACCAAACGGCTTGTTTTTCTTCCTTCGAGAGTTCGGAAGTTTCAAGGCAGCGTTCGTACCATTTCAGTGCCAGATTCGGCATTCCCTGTTGCATGAAGCAGTGGCCCAGCAGGTTTGCGCACGAGAAGAAACGGCGGGTGCCGTCGTTCGGACGAACGAGCGACGCGGCTTCCTGAAACTCTTTGATCGCTTCTTCGATAAGCCCCATTTCCTGATAGGCGGTTGCGGTGTTGAAATGAGTTTCGTAATCCGAATCGTCCGGCGGCGTTGAGTCTTCCAGTCCCAACTCGTCCCTGAATTCGCTAAGGTCGAAAGTGTTTGGGCCGATTGCCACCGCTTTAGACTCGCTGACAGTCTCAACAGGTTCGATAGCGTCCGCGGATTTAAGCTCGTTAAACAGTGCAGCAATAGCCGGCCTCTCGCCGAACTCGCCTTTAAGCTCGTTGGCCGCTTTCTCGGCGAGTTCTGCATATCCGCTGTCTATGTAGAACCGAATGCTGTCGATCTCTTTCTGAAGCCTTTGTTCGTCGTCGGGACGTAAGTCGCCTGTCGGCAAATGTTCGACACCTTCAACTTCAGCAACCTCATTAACGGGTGAGGTGAACGCGAAACCGGTATCGGACTCCGCAGTATAGTCAAAGCTGACAAGCGGAGCTTCGCCCGGGGCTGAGTATTCGAGCGGGTGATTAGCAGCGGTGCCGTTCTTAAGGAAACGCTGGTCAAAAAGACTCTCACCTTCTCCGGCGTCGAAACCATGCTCTTTATTTATATCGCGAAGTCGGTCGGCATACTGCACCTTCTGAGGAGCGAGCATGGTCAACTGCAGCAGTGCGTATCGTTCGTCGTCGACCGATTCTCTCTCTCTTGCAACCTGAGCGAGTTTCGCCAGAGATCGGCACAATGCTTCTTCGTCCCGCTGCCATGAGCAGTATCGAGCCCGCAGCCGCAAGGCCTCCAAATGCTCAGGGTCTTTTTCAAGCAGGGCTGTGACGAGAGCGTTGAACTCATCGGCTTGTCCGCCCACAAGCATGTGCTCGGACGACATCGATAGAATCCGCGAGGCCGAATTCGTGTCGTCGGTATCGATGTAGATGTGAGCCAGTTCGAGAAACTTTGGGTAGTTGGCAGGTTCAAGCTCAACCAGCTTGACGACGGCTTTTTCGGCCTCGGCAATCTCTTTTGCCTCGATCAAACAGTCGATAAGCAGAAAACGAATCTCGCGGCTGTGCGGAAACTCGGCGAGTATCTCGGCAAGCCTTTCCGCGGATTCCTTAGCACGACCGAGTGCCGATTGAGAACCGACATATCCGGACAAGGCTCTGGGTTCCGATTTGCTAATCGACAACGCTTTTTCAAAGGCACCAATGGCCTCATCATGCGCGGCTTTTGCTGCAAAACGGTTGCCAACTTCTATATAGGCCTCCATCGCCTCATCCATTTGCTTCTCGGCAAAGTATGAGTCGGCAAGGCTGACGTACGCTGCTGTGTCGGTGGGATCGAGCAACGCTATCTCTTTCCACATCGAAAGGGCCTCGATTTTCTTCCCGGCTCTTTCGTAATGATCGGCTACTTTTTGAAAATGAATCCGCGCGTCGTTGGGCGAGCCTTTCTGTTTGTACAACTCGGCAAGTTTTTGCCAAATCTCGATCGAATTCGGCTCAAGCCGCGAAATTTTGTTGTAAACCGCGATCGCCTTTTGAGCAAAGCCCTGCTTTCCGTAATGATCGGCCACCGCCTTGTAGCATTTGATAGCGGATTTGGGATCTGAATTTTTAGAATACAGATCGCCCAGCATATTGATTGTCCCAAAATCTTTTGAGTCAAACTTAACGACCTGTTCGTATTCACTTATCGCGGACTTGAGCTTACCTTGGGAAAGGTATTTCTCGGCATTCCGCATTGCCTTTGTCTTATCAAAAGTCATCGTTGGTTCGCTGCTGGTCGAAACTGAAAGATGGAAAAATGAAGAGCCGATTGTAAAAAATTGTGCTTATGAGGCGGAGTGTGCAGGCAAAAACGCCTAAACCTGCAGAAAATAAGGTATCACGGCAACTCTTCAAGTGTCAATGTCTTTTGGTAATGATAAACATTTATGTACATATTTAGCAAATTTCGCTTTTTGCATTTTCCACGCTCATTTTTTAGTCTCTAGTATCGACAAGACTCGCAAAAGTACGTGTATGCAGGCACTTATACTCGCTGGCGGGAAGGGTACGAGGCTTAGGCCCCTAACCGTTTACACGCCAAAACCAATAGTACCGGTAATGAACCGGCCATTTTTGCTTTATCAAATCGAGGTGCTGGCCCGAGCGGGTGTAACCGACATCGTTTTGTCGCTAAGTTATCAGCCGGATAAGATCGAGGACTTGCTTGGCGACGGATCGGATTTTGGCGTCAAGCTCAGGTACCTTACAGAGCCTGCTCCGATGGGCACCGGAGGAGCTTATAGGTTCGCCGCCGATGAGATTCGTGAGACAACAATCGTTTTGAACGGCGACATATTGACGGACCTGGATGTCTCAGGACTAATAGAATTTCATCGAAGCAAAGGAGCCGAGGCCACTATTTCGCTGGTTCCGGTAGAAGATCCATCGGCGTACGGCTTGGTCGAAACTGACCCGGATGGCCGCGTGCTTAGGTTTCTTGAAAAGCCAAAGCCTGAGCAGCTTGCCGATATAACGGTAAATACTGTAAACGCGGGAATTTACGTGTTGGAACCCTCGATACTCGATTTGATTCCAAGCGGCGAAAGTTGTTCCTTTGAATACGACGTTTTTCCGGCGATCCGCGCGAAAGAGAAACCATTCTTCGCGTTCATTATTGCCGATAACTATTGGCGCGATCTTGGAAATCCGAAAAGCTATCTAGAGGCCCACCATGACTTTTTCGACGGAAAGATCAAGGGATTCGAAGTAGACCGTTCTGCGGCCTCGGATATCGCTACGGTCGCTCAAGTAGATAAAGCCTCGGTCATCGGGGCCGGATGTGTCATCAAACCCGGCGTACGGATCACGCGGTCGGCCATCGGGCCAGGCGTGCATATCGAGGAAAAGGCAGTGATAGAAAATTCCGTGATCTGGGGTCATACCCGCGTCTCCTCGGCTGCCGAGATTCAAAACGCCGTCGTAGGTAAGAGCTGTCATATCGGCCGCAACGCAGTTGTCGGTGACGGCTCGGTGTTGGGAGACAAAACATCGCTTTCGGACTACACGAAAGTATGATCGATTATGCCTGAGCTTCCCGAAGTCGAGCACGTCACGCGTGCGCTTCAACGCCTTGTGGCGGGCCGCAGCATTGAGACGGCCGAGCTTCGCCGTGCACGCCTTGCACCGGATACGATTCCTTCCAAATTCGCCTCCGATCTCGCTAAAGCTTCGATAAACTTTGTCCACCGTCGCGGCAAACACATTCTTTTCGATCTGAATAATGCCCGCACTTTGATTGTTCATCTTCGGATGAGCGGCAGGTTCATGCTGCTTACGCCGGATGATCCCGACCCGAAATTTACTCATGCCGTTTTTTATTTCACGGACCAGACGCGTTTGATTTTTCAGGACCAGCGGCATTTTGGTTTGATGAAAATTGTCAGGACAAACAAGCTTTATGAGGCCAAAGAGCTTACCAAATTGGCTCCCGAACCCTTTTCTGACGAATTTTCGGCGAGTTATTTATCAAACACCCTGAAATCGTCCGGTCGGGTTATTAAAGAAGTCTTGCTCGATCAAACCAAGATTTGCGGCGTCGGCAACATTTATGCATCCGAGGCAATGTTTCGTGCCGGAATAAGCCCGCGGCGACGTGCGAGCAATGTGCCCAAGTCTCGCGTCGGACCGCTCTTTGAGAGCATAATAGCCGTGCTGATGGAAGCAATCGAGGCTCAAAGCCTCGTTACTCCGGATCCGGTAGTTATCGGCGAAGGTGTCTATGGCGTGTCGGACGAACGGTGGCAGGTTTATGACCGCGAAGGCGATGCGTGTCCTACCTGCACTACCGCGATTAGGCGGATACGTCAGGGAGCGCGTTCGACGTACTTTTGCCCGAAATGCCAGAGATAGTTTTTGCGAACCGCTAAGGCGTTGCAAAGAGGAGGAGACTATCAATGTTAAAAAGAATCGCTGTTCTCTTTTTCGCTTTCACGGCCCTGCTCGCGGCTTTTCCGGTCCAGGGCTTTGCCTGTGCCTGCTGTGCCGAAACGGGCACGTATTTTCTTCGCACGTCAAAACCGGATCAATACAAACTGGACGTGCTGCGCGACATCAGCTTCGAGAAATCGGCCGACCTGTATATGACCGAAGCCGGTTTCGAAATGGTCGAGGGGCTTGGTCTGATCAAGAGCGAGTACGAGGCGGACACCTGGACCGCCGACACGCGTTTCGATCTCGCCGCTTCATTCACGAACAGGCTTTGGCGGTTTAATCTAAAAACGCCGAAGGGCACCGTCGGCACCTTGGTCCTGCCGATGCCAGCCCAGATGGTGACGTTCCAGGTCGATATTCATGACGAGGAAGACCGTCCGAACGGTCCGCTCCTGTACAAGGAGTTCAGATTCAAAGGCACGATCTCATCCGCCACGGGCATGTTTCGTCCTGCAGCTACGCGAGGGACCACCTACTTTTTGGTCTTCCAGGGTCGCGGTAACGGCTGCGACAACGCCTCGGATTTCAACAACTGGAGGCTCGAGATAACCGGGCCGCGATCCGACTACGCGTTCTTCGGCAAGCTCGATTCAGCGGCCGCGCTGAAAAAGGAGGAAGAGCGGTAACGACGGCTACTCTTGACAGACGGAAACGAAAGTAACATCATCGAGCCATACTTCGTGGTGAGTTAATGCGACTTGCGACCACGTTAAATAATCTGCTAAACAGCGTATTCAGGATTTGTAAAAGTCTCGCTGTTCGGCGAGGCTTTTATTTTTCGCTCGGAGTTCACGCATCAGCGTGCCCAGGATGGCGCCAGTCAGGGCGACGGAACAAGTTAAAGCTTAAACTCTGAACACCTTATATGAAGAATTTCCGCGAATTGCTCGATTCCGACAGTGTCTATGTTTTTGACGGGGCGGTCGGGACGCGTCTTTACGACAAGGGTGTTTACATTAACCGCAGCTACGACGAACTGAATTTGACGGCACCTGACTTAGTCCGAGAGGTCCACGAAGAGTACGCTGCAGCCGGTGCCGACATCATTGAGACGAACACATTCGGAGCAACGCGTCATAAGCTGCAGCCGTACGGTTTAGAGACGAAGCTGCGCGATATAAACATCGCGGCGGCCCGCATTGCACGAGAGGCAGCGGGCGATAAAGTTTTCGTCGCCGGAGCTGTCGGTCCCCTGGGGTTGAGGATCGAGCCGTTAGGCCCGACATCGTTTGACGAGGCAAAAGAGATGTTTCGCGAACAGGTCGAGGCGTTGCTGGAGGGCGGCGTCGATCTTTTCGTTCTCGAAACTTTCTCTGAGCTCCCGGAGATCGAACAAGCGATTCGGGCGATCAAGGAAATTTCAGATCTGCCGATAGTTGCCCAAATGGCGATCCAGATGGACGGCAAGACAACTTTCGGCACCTCGCCGGATGCGTTCGCGGCACGCCTTGATGAACTGGGCGCGGACGTGATCGGTTTAAATTGCGGCATGGGGCCGAATCACGTGCTGACCGCGCTTGAGAAGATGCGTCTTGTTACTTCGAAAAGTCTTTCCGCCCAACCCAATGCTGGTTTGCCGCGTGACGTGCAGGGCCGACAGTTTTACATGGGTTCGCCGGAGTACATGGCTGAGTTTTCACGGCGGTTCGTTCAATCCGGTGCAAAATTTGTAGGCGGCTGCTGCGGTACGACGCCGACGCATATCAAACTGATCGCAAGCGCGATCCGCGCGGACAGTCCGCGGCAGACCGCGAAGGCATTCGTAAAACAACCCGCAACCGTCGCTGAGCTGACGCCGGAAGATGTGCAGGTCGTGCCATCGGAAGAACGCTCAAATTGGGCGGCAAAGATCGCTCGCGGCGAGTTTGTTACTTCGGTCGAGGTGCTGCCGCCGAAAGGCTGCGACGCACAGAAGACACTTGAATCGATAGCTTTGCTTAAGGAAGCTGGCGTCGATGCGGTCAATATCCCGGACGGCCCGCGTGCCCAGACAAGAATGTCTGCCCAGGCCACTGCGGTTCTGGTCGAGCAGAAGGTCGGCATCGAAGCCGTTCTGCACTACTGCTGCCGCGATCGAAATCTGCTCGGCATGATGTCGGACCTGCTCGGAGCCTCCGCTCTCGGCCTTCACAATTTGCTGATTATCACGGGTGATCCGCCAAAGATGGGCCCGTATCCGGACGCAACCGCCGTGTTCGATATCGACTCGATCGGCCTGACGAACATGGTCAACAAGTTGAACCACGGCCTCGATCTCGGAAACAACCCGATAGGCTTGCCCACCGCTTTTTCCATCGGCGTTGGCGTAAATCCAGGTGCCGTCAATCTGGAGGAGGAAATTCGCCGCTTCGAATGGAAGGTCGAGGCGGGAGCCGAATACGCGATTACTCAGCCCGTTTTTGATACGGAACAGCTTCGGACCTTTCTAGATAAAATCTCGCACGTAAAAATCCCGATCGTCGCCGGCATCTGGCCTCTGGTCAGTTTCCGCAACGCGGAGTTTTTGCACAACGAAGTTCCCGGCGTCAACGTAACGCCGGAAATCTTAGAGCGCATGCGTATTGCTTCCGACAACAGCAAGGAGGCCGCTCGAGAAGAAGGTATCGCGATAGCCCGCGAATCACTGCTCGAAGTTGAGGATGTAATTGCGGGCGTGCAGGTGTCGGCTCCGTTCGGAAACGTAAAATATGCGTTGCAGGTTTTCGATGCCTTGGAGGAGTTTCAAGAACGCGGAAAAGAAGCGGTAAGTATTCAGTAGTTTATCGTTTGAATAACACCCGTTTTTAGTTTGGCCTGATTTGGCGTCGGCACCTGAACCAGGGTGAACCGGTGATTGAATTCACCGATTGAAATATCTCTCCATTCGTATTCGACTATCGCACCATCCTCAAATTCATACTCGCGAACTATCCGCGCGTTTTCGTAGGCGGTCGGCGTTTCACGGACTATCTTGTCCGTGTCGTCGTTCATTATTATTGCGACGTACTTTTCAGCGCTCATTCTTGATGAGTGATATTACGGCTTGATGAGGATCTTCCCAAGGGCCTTATTCTCAATGACGGCGTGATGGGCGGCCGTGGCTTCGTCTAGCGTAAATGTCTGGCTCACGTGCGGCTGCAGTGAGCCTCGACTTAATCCTTCGAATATAGCAGTGTGGATCTCATCCCGAGCGGCCCGCGACGAATTAAATAACGACATTCCGTAAATCGTCGCATCCTTCGTCATCGCGAGCCGCGGTGTGAACTGGATACTTCCGCGATTTCCAACTACGACAATGCGACCGAACATCGCGAGTGCTTCGAAGTCGCGTTCAAGATTTACGTTCGCGAGCATTTCGATGATCACATCGACTCCTTTGTCTTTCGCGAAATGCCGCACTTCTTCAAAGTGGTCCTCGTCCGTGTGGTCGACAACCGCGTCGGCACCCTGATCTTTTATGAGTTGTTTTCCCTCGTCCGAGCTTGCCGTGCCGACAACGGTCAGGCCTGCGTCCTGCGCCCAC
>CADEEU010000097.1 GCA_902826385.1 uncultured Acidobacteriota bacterium
CGTCGGTCAAGATAGACTCGTCGCAGGTCCGATTTTTTCATTTCGGTGCTACCCGCGTTTTTTATCAGGCCTCGGTTTCAAGGCGGTTGTATTGGTCCTGGGCGTGACTACAGTTGACTTGAACTCTTCACCCGCTGCATGTCCGGCCTTTGCTGAAGCAAGCAGCTTTGATTCGGTCAACGTCTTTAGTGCCGCCTTGGCGCTCTTGCTTAGTCTTTTCTTCTCTTTTGGCATAGCTAAATTCTCTTAGGGTCTTTCTATCCAGCCGCCACCAACAACTTCTTCGGTAGTCTCGGTGTCGTAAAAGATCGTCGCCTGGCCGGGAGTTATCGCTCGTTGCGGTTCGTCGAAAACGATCCGGGCGTACCTGTCAGAACCGGAAGCATTAGCGACCGGATTCTTTAAGTTCTTGCCACTAATTGGATAGATCGTCGCCGGAGCGGGATCGTGTCGATACCTGACTTTTACGTTGGCCCGCACAGGTTCGCCCGGTTCGTCGAACGCGACCCAGTTAACGCCTTTTGCGGTGAATTCGAGCGATTCAAGTTCGTCCACCTCGCCGACAATGATTTGGTTTTTCGCGCGTTCGATCTGCACAACATAAAGCGGTTTCTCATGCGCTATCCCAAGCCCGCGGCGCTGGCCGATAGTGTAGCGATGAATGCCGGTGTGCTCGCCTAGGGTTTGACCGGAAGTGTCAACGATCTCGCCGGCGGCAGGCACCTCGTCGATGCGGTCTTCGTGTTCGAGATAACGGTCGATGAATTCGCTGTACTTGCCGTCCGGGACGAAACAGATCTCCTGCGATTCCTGCTTATCGGCCGTATAAAGATTTGCGTCACGGGCGATGTCGCGGACTTCGCTTTTTTGCATTTCGCCAAGTGGAAAGTAGGCACGCGAAAGCTGGTCCTGGGTTAGCTCCCAAAGAAAATAGCTCTGGTCTTTCCAATGATTGCGGCCGCGAAATAATCGATAGCGGTTTGCGGTTTTGTCGTACTCGACACGGGCGTAATGACCGGTTGCGACTTTTTCGCAGTCTAGCGAAACCGCCATGCGGTCGAGCGACGCGAACTTCAGACGCGAGTTGCATGCGACGCACGGAATAGGAGTTTCGCCGCTCAGGTAGCTTTGAACGAACGGCTCGACGACATCGCGGTCGAAATCCTTTTCAAGGTTTAAGACATAGAAAGGAAATCCGAGCGATTCAGCAACACGCCGTGCGTCATAAACGTCATCGAGCGAGCAGCATCGCGACGGCAGCGGATCGCCGTTCTCGTCGGTGTTGATATGACGCCGCTGGTTCCACAACTGCATCGTAAAGCCGACAAGCTCGTGCCCCTGCTCTTTTAATAACGCGGCCGCCGCCGAACTGTCGACGCCGCCGCTCATTGCTACTGCGATCTTCATCGTCTCTCCGCCCAGAGGGCAAATAATCATTATACCTTACTAAATGGAAGTCCCGCGGCGGACGGCGACAGGCGGGTCATCTGCCCTTTTTGAAATCGTGCTGGATGGCCTTGGCAAGCTTCTTTCCTTCGATCTTGGCCTTTCCATCAGCGCTGTAGCTGATGTCGGGATATGGCTCTTGGCGGATTGTCCAAATGCGGTCGCCGTTCTGATTCACGATCCAGGCACGCACATTCCAGTAGGCTTTATCAATTGGGCTCATGTCCCTCTTTTTCTTATACTGAGGGTCGTTTATCGACGGTGCATTCGCATAGTCGTCCATCGACAATTCACCCTGCACGATCCCGTCGGCTTCGGCCTTGTCGTCCACAACGGTGAAGCCGCTTTTGCCAAGCCATCTTTTGAGCACGATCAAAAAATCATCACGTTCCATCGCATGCTTTGCGCATGGCAGCAGCATTCCGCCGGCTTTTGTTCCGCATGACGAGAACGTTACCCTAAACGATTTATCATCCACATATACGGTTTCCACGTTGACCAGACGCATGACCGGCTGAGTCTTTTGTGCACTCACCGCACCCACGGCAAAAAGTACCGTCGCTAGTATCGGCAACCCTAAAACTTTCATTTTATTTTCTCCTGTTGTGGTCTGCGGAGAGAGAAGTATATGTAAAGTCCGAATCGATCTCGGTTTATGGCGGTTAGATACGCTGTTTACACAAATGCGTTGCCGCGATTTTCAAGACTTTAACGCTCACTTTTTAGCCGCGGTTTCCATTCCCATTTTCTTCGTCAGCTTAACGAAGCGTTTGTCGGTGCGAATGCCGTCAAATTGCGGATCGACCAGTAGAAAAGGCATTCGCGTCGAGCGCTCTTCAAGACCTTTTTCCAGCCATTCGAAGACGCTATCGATTTCGCCAAGCCCTAGATGAATTTTGGCGTAGTTCAACGGTGAAATGTAATGCTCTTTCGACGCGTCCTTCAACTTTTTCAGAATACCTTTAGCCTCGCGTTTCTTTTTTGCGAGCCCGAGGATACGACCGAGCTCCGCAACTACAAATGGACGTTTTGCGCTGACCGTGATCGCATTTTCAAGCGCCGCGAAGCTTTCGGCAAAACGTCCTGCGGCGCCAAGCGTAGCCCCTAAAACCCAATGGGCCGAAAAATGATTCGGTTCTATCTGAATGGTCAGCCGGGCCTGCTCTTCCGCTTTATCGTACTCGCGCGCGAGGTAATAAAAGTACGCAAGATTGGCGTTCGCAATCGGCAGCAGCGAATCGATCTCGACGCAGCGTTTCGACATATGAAGAGCGTCTTCAATCCGCCCCTGCACGGCAAGGTTCAACGCGTAGTAACCATGGGCGGCAAGGTAATTCGGATTTATCTCGATCGAGCGTTTATATTCCTTCCTCGCCTCGGCCCAATTCCAATCGAACCCGCCCAGCGTGACGCCATATGACGCGTGCGTTTCGGCCAAGGTGTTGTCGAGATCAATGCCTTTTTTCGCAAACGTTTTTGCTTGTTCGGCGGCCATGGCAGGCGGCAGAGCTTCGTAAAACGACAACAGCGTGTAATGGTCGGCAATGCCTGAATAGGCGACTGCGTATTCGGCGTCCACCTCGATCGCTTGTTTGAAATAACCAATCGCTGTCTTGAAACCATCCGCCGTCCGACGGTTCCAAAGCCGGCCTTTCAGATAAAGCTCGTAAGCCTCGACATTGTCGGTATAACGCTTTCGCAGGAATGCCTTCTCGTTGCTGAGCAGCTTTACCTTCAACGCTTCGACGATTGCAAGTGCGATCTCCTCCTGAATCTCGAATATATCCTCAAGCTGCAGGTCGTACCGCTCCGACCAAACCTGATAACCGTCGGCCACGCTGATAAGCTGAACGCTTATTCGCAAACGGTCGCCCGATTTTCGCACGCTGCCCTCGAGAACATTCTGCACCTCCAACGCCTGACCGATACGCCTGACATCCAATTCGCTGCCCTTGAATGAGAACGTTGAAGTGCGCGCGGCAACTCGTAATTTCTCAAGCTTCATCAGGCTGTTGATCAGCTCTTCGGTCAGGCCATCGCAAAAAAATTCGTTGTCGGTATCGGAGCTGACGTTAAGAAAGGGCAAGATCGCGATGGACGGATAATTGTGAAAACTGCGACGCGAAAGGAGTTCGGGAAGAGACGAATTGAACGCAAGCGTCGGCGAGTTCGAGATGAACTCGTCAGTCAGTAGGTTCGACCCGTCCTCAAGACAAAAGTTAAGCGTATCGTCCGCATATTGCTGTTGGCACACCGGGCAATATTTCATAGAGTCCCGGTGAGTATTATGTCACAAGGCAGAGATTTACTCCCCATCCTTCTTTTGTTTCGTGTAAGGTTAGGTTTTTTCGATGAAAAAGAATCGCGGGCTTTTGAGAATGAAAAAGACCTTGGCTGTTCGATTCCAACTATTTGCGCCGCATGACTAGATAGAAAACCGTGCGGCCTGAATTTCCATGCAGTCTTTTTGCCCAAGAGGTTTCGAGTTTTGCCCATTCGTCGTGGTCGAGTCGTCGGACTTCCAACGGGTCGAAACCAGCGACGATGTATTTCGGTATCAAATACGAGTGAACGAAAACAAGCGTTAATTCCGGAATGCCAAGCCGCTCGAGTTCCACCCGGTCTCGAACCGGGTCGATCCCGATTACGATCTCAAGCAGGCAGTCCGGCGCACCGATTCGGTGCAGCGAAGCGAGTATACCGGCGTCGCCAATTGCGACTGCCTTTAGCAAACTGCCCCATGGAAAATGGATGTGGATCTCATCTGCCTTCCCGTCGAATTCTTCCGGCAAGTCTTCGGCTGCCGCCTGAACGAACATCGCATTCGGCAAGCCGCCCTTCGCCGGTTTCCGCGTCGCCTTCATCGACGGCTTCTCGATTGGTTTTACGTTCGCATCGACGCCGATGAAAAACTTGTTCGGGTTCGCTTTGGCCATTGCAGACACAAAGCGACCATCCCCCGTCCCGATGTCGATCACAATCCCTTTGCCGGTATGGGGCAATGATTTTTTCGAACTCTTCACGGGTGAGTTATCAGACAGTACTGCCGCGGATTTGTTTGATCATAGCGTTTTCTAATTTACATCCGTTCGATTACTCGGAGCAAGCAAGATTTAATCTTTCAGGGGTTCGTTGATAGCAGATAGTTCGAAACTAATCACTAGTCACTTAAAAACTATTCGCTGAAGAATCCTTCGACTGAAATTTATTTGAACTTTTTACAGACTAGCACCGTAAAAGTTCACTTCGTATATTTGTTTGTGTTAAGGTTTTAGAGAAACATGCGTATAGAACTTGTCTAAATCAGCCGCTCTTTTGTGTTCGTATTGGCCCGCGCCATGCGGCGTCGATCCGAACTGCCTTCGGCGCTATCCGCGCCTTCTTTTAGCAATTTAAATTTGGAGCGTTTATGTCTTTAGATGGACAAAATCCGTCGCACGTGACGACGGTGGATAATTCGTTTTCTTCAGTAATGCGCGAGGCCTTCGTCGGCACTAAGCGTGACTTTACCCAAGGCTCGATCATCGTCGGGCTGATAATTCTGGCTATCCCGATGATCCTCGAAATGTCGATGGAAGCGCTTTTTGCGATCGTCGACACTTTCTTCGTAGCGAAGCTGGGCCCCGAACCGGTCGCCGTTATCGGTTTGACCGAATCCGTGCTTGCACTGGTTTATGCAGTGGGCGTCGGCCTAAGCATCGGCGCGACCGCAACTGTCGCGCGACGCGTCGGTGAAAAAGACATGGACGGCGCGGCCCGAACGGCGACACACGCCGTATATCTCGGCCTGGCGGTTTCGCTGCTGATGGGAATTCCCGGCGTGATCTTTGCACCGGACATTTATCGTCTTTTGGGAGCCGAGCAAAGTGTGATCGACATCGGCCTACCGTTCATGCGGATCATGTACGGCACTAACTTCGTGATCGTGTTCCTGTTCTTGCTAAACGGCATTTTTCGCGGAGCGGGCGATGCGGCGATAGCGTTGCGAGTGCTGATCATCGCAAACGGGCTGAACATAATTCTGGATCCGATGTTTATTTTCGGCATCGGGTTCTTTCCTGAATGGGGCGTGACCGGGGCGGCCGTTGCAACTGTTATCGGCCGGGCAACCGGCGTCGCGTTTGCGGCGTGGGCATTGTTCGGCCGGAAAAACGGTCGGCTGCATGTTAGGGCGGAACACTGGAAGTTCGATCCGAAATTGCTCTGGTCGCTCCTGTCTATTTCCGGCACGGCGATCCTGCAATTTCTGGTCGCAACGCTTAGCTGGAGCGGACTGATCCGTATCATCGCGGCTTTCGGTACAGTTGCCGTGGCTGGTTATCAGATCGGCCTTCGAGTGATCATTTTCGTCATCCTGCCCGCGGTCGGTTTGGCGAATGCCGCCGCGACTCTGGTCGGACAAAACCTCGGAGCTGGTAAGCCGGACCGGGCGGAGCGTTCGGTCTGGACCGCCGCTTTTCTGAACGCCGGCCTGCTGGGGCTGGCTGGGTTGTTTTTCGTCATCTTCCCCGATCTGGTGATCGGCATTTTTACGACTGATCCGGAGGTCGCCGGTTACGGACGGGATTGTCTGAGAATCGTAGGTTATGGTTACGCGTTTTATGGTTTGGGAATGGTGATGGAAAGTTCGTTCAACGGTGCAGGCGACACCTGGACGCCGACGTACCTGAACTTGATCGTGTTCTGGCTGTTCGAGATACCGCTGGCCTACGTGCTGGCAAATTACTACGGCTGGGGGCCGCAGGGAGTTTTCTGGGCGATCACCCTGGCATTTTCATTGCTTGCAGTTTCTGCCGCTCTGCTGTTCAAACGCGGCAAATGGAAGCTGAAGACGGTTTAATCGAACGAAATCGCTTGTGTCTTCTTTGCGTCCTTCGCGAGCTTCGCGTGAAATCTTCTTATCTCACGCAAAGCCCGCAAAGACGCAAAGAAATCAAAATGCTAAATCGCATCAGACTTGCTCGGAGGTCACGTGAAATCTCAGAAACTTTGCAAAAGCGACCACGAGAATCCACTGCAAATAAACGAGAGGTGGAATAAAGAATGACATCTCGTTCGAACCTGTGATCCCTATCGAAGCAAGAATTGCCGGAGCATTGGCTTGATGTACCAGCATCGTAATGGAATTGTGGCCTCGGGACAGCGGAAGTGATTCGACGATCACGAACATTATTACGTTCACGATGGCAAGCAGATTGGCGTACGGGCTTTTGAAACTTTCGACGAGTATTTCTTTGATTTTCATCGGAGCCGTCCTCTGTTATCTTGATTACACATCGTGACCAGGAATTTGTTCCCGCAAATTTTGCCGCAGTTTTTTCCCGACCCGCTGACCTACGAATTTCCGGAGTGGGTGCTGGTCGGCGAGTATTTTTATCACGCCGCTGACGTGGTTGCGTTCGGCACGCCTTTGACGCCGGAGACGGTCGCCGAGGCGTATCGCAAAGGCATCTTCCCGTGGTACATGCGCGCCGTCCCGCTGCCGTGGTATTGCCCGGAGCAAAGGGCGATCCTTGAGTTCAACGATCTGCACATTTCGCGAAGCCTTGCGAAGGTGCAGCGTCAATCACCGTTCACCTTCACCATCGACCGCGACTTCGAAGCAGTGATGCACGCCTGCGCCGACGTAAAACGCCCCGACCAGGGCGGCACCTGGATCACGAAAGATTTCCTCAAGGTCTACGGCGAACTGCATCTACGCGGAATGGCCCACAGCGTCGAAGCATGGGACGCACAAGGCAACCTCGCCGGCGGCCTCTACGGCGTAGACGCCGGCGGAGTATTCTGCGGCGAATCAATGTTCCACCGCGCACCGAACGCCTCGAAACTCGCGCTCTTGTTTCTGATCGACCACCTCCGAGAACGAGGTTCAACATGGCTCGATGCCCAAGTCATGACGCCGCACATGGAAGCATTAGGAGCGAACGAGGTTGGCCGAGACGGGTTTTTGCGAAAGCTTAGCGAAACACAAGTAACGAATCTCTCACTTTTCAACGCTGTTGATTCTGTAATAGCGAATCGCGAATAACTGATGACGAATCGTTGGTTGCTCTTCATTATTCCTTCTTCGTTATTCGCTATTCGTCATTCTGGGGTTTGATGAATCATGAAAAAAAATTTCCTTATATACGGAGCAAACGGCTACACCGGCGAGCTGATCACGCGGTTCGCGGTCGAGCGTGGGATGAAGCCGATTTTGGCGGGGCGGAATGAGGCGGCTATAACAGAGCTTGCCGCGAAACATGGGTTGAAGCATCAGGTGTTTGCGCTGGATGAACGCGAGAAGGTCGATGCGGCATTGCAAGAGGTTGAGATGGTTTTGCACTGCGCCGGGCCTTTTTCAATCACGTCGCGGTCGATGGTCGGTGCGTGTTTGCGAAATAGAAAACATTACACCGACATAACCGGTGAGATATCGGTGTTCGAGGAATGCGCGGCAGCGAATGGACGAGCCTATGAAGCTGGGATAATGATCATGCCCGGCGTCGGATTTGATGTGGTTCCGTCAGATTGTCTTGCGTTGCATTTGAAAAATCGTCTGCCGTCGGCGACCTATCTCACTCTCGCATTTTACGGCATGGGCCGCATCTCACATGGTACGCAGGCGACGATGACCATGAACGTCGGCCGCGGCGGAGCTATACGAAAAGACGGTGTGATTACGACCGTGCCTGCAGCGTGGAAAACGCGCGAGATAGATTTCGGCTATGGTGTCAGTAGCCCGCACGTGAGTAAGGGCTCGATCTCGGAACGTGTCGTCAAAACCGGCGTGACCATTCCCTGGGGCGATGTTTCTACCGCCTATTATTCGACCGGCATCCCGAACATCGAGGTATACACCGTCGCTCCGCCGAGTGCGGTTAAGATGATGAAACTCAGCCGCTATCTTGGTTGGTTATTAGCCGCCGGCCCGATCCAAAAACTTCTGCAAAACAAGATCCCCGCCGGTGGCCCGACCGACGAAGAACGCGCAAAAGGCAAAACCCTCCTCTGGGGCGAAGCCCGCGACGCCGAAGGCAACCACGTCGAAACCCGCCAACAAGGCCCGGAAGGCTACACCACCACCGCCCTAACCGCCCTGAATGTTACCGAAAAGATCCTAAACGGAAATTTCACGCCCGGCTTTCAAACTCCCGCAAAGGCATACGGCGCCAACCTTATCCTCGAGATCGAAGGTGTGTCGCGGCAGGATGCCGACTAAGGCACAGCACCGGTCGAGAAAAATAGCCGGTCGGCATCAATCCTTTGCGTGGTCTGCGGCATCCAAGAGTTTGTAGGAAGCAAAATTTCTGGGGGAAGTTTTATGTACTTGTCTAAGGCGATAGCGGGAGTTTCTTTTTTCGCGGCGTTAACAATCGGAGCGACGGCGGCTTACATCGCGGGACCCCGTTTGGAAGAGTTTACGGTGGCGGAACTACCGCAAGTGTCGTACACCGCGGCCCCGATTCCTGTCGAGCCGGAGGTTCCCGTACGGGCGGAAGACCTCGTCGGAACTTGGAAAGGCACCTGGGGTTACGACCGCGAGCTTTGCACGATCGAAATTAAGCGCATTGACGGGAACAAGTTTTACGGCACGCTTCACAAAGATGGGGCGGTAATAACTCTCGCGGGAACCTTCCACGCGGACGATCGACGAGTGTTCTTTCGAGAAACCAAGGTCGTCAAACTCGGCTCGGAAATGTCCGAATGGTCCCTCGGCACCAACAGCGGATCGTTCTCCCCCAACGGCCTCAGCATAACCGGCACCGGCACCGACCGATGGGGCACCTACAACTGGGACGCCTCAAAAGAATAGAGTCCGCCACTGAAAAGCCGATCATTTCTGGTTTAACTAATCAGGCCACAGTCGGAAAGGCCGTCCGCATGGGTTGCGGGCGGCCTTTAAAATTTCCTATATATGGACACTGAAACGGCCGAGACAAGCGGAAGAACACTAGACATCGAGATTCTTCACATCCAGCGCATTGTCCTCGATGAACTTCCTTCGCGGTTCGACCTGGTCGCCCATTAGGACGGTGAAGATGCCGTCGGTTTCGATGGCGTCTTCTATACGGACCTGGAGCATGGTGCGTTTTTCGGGGTCCATGGTGGTTTCCCAAAGCTGTTCAGGGTTCATTTCGCCCAAACCTTTGTAACGCTGGATGGTGAGGTCTTTTTTGGCCATACCGGTGACTTTTTCAAGCAGCTCCAGACGGCTTGCGATGGTTTGGCTGGTACCATTTTCGCCCAAGACGAACGGGCCGGGAAAATCGACCTCGAGACTTTTTTTCAGCTCCACCGCTTTTTGAAATTCGACATAGCTGGCCAGGTTCCAGTCTATTTTGAGCTGAAAGCCGTTCGGGTAAGTTATATCGACCTCCCACAAACCGTGTTCTTCGTCCGATGTAAGCTCGGTGTTGTAGCCCGCATCAGCCAGCTTACCCTCGATCTCGGCCATCAACTCCTGTTCGGCGAAGATCTTTCGCAGTTTCAGATTGCTTTTGGCGAGAACGCCGTCTTTGCCCGCGAAAGCTTCGAGCAGCAGATCGACCAGCCGGACATCGTTGCCGACGCGTCGGGCCAGGCGATCGGAGTATTTTTGAAACTCGGTCGTCTGCTCAAGCGCTTTGGAAAGCTCGCGGCCTTCGATTACGCGGTCGGCCGAAGTTATCTGGACCTCGTTGGTCGCCATCCGCATAAGATAGCGGAACATGCCTTTTTCGTCTTTGATGTACTCTTCTTTTTTGCCGCGTTTAACCTTATAAAGCGGCGGTTGAGCAATGTAAACGTAACCGTTTTCTAGCAGCTCCGGCATTTGCCGGTAAAAGAACGTCAAGAGCAGCGTGCGGATGTGGCTGCCGTCCACGTCGGCATCCGTCATCAGGCATATCTTGTGATAGCGCAGTTTCTGAACGTCAAAATCGTCCTTGCCAATGCCGGTGCCCAGAGCTGTGATCAACGCCTTGATCTCGCCGTGGCCGAGCATCTTGTCAAAACGAGCCTTCTCTACGTTCAGGATCTTACCCTTTAGCGGCAGAACGGCCTGATTCTTGCGGTCGCGGCCCTGTTTGGCCGACCCGCCGGCGGAATCTCCCTCAACGATATAGATCTCGCTGAGCGCCGGATCTTTTTCCTGACAATCCGCCAGCTTGCCCGGCAACGTCGACGTGCCGAGAGCCGACTTGCGGACAATCTCGCGAGCTTTACGGGCCGCCTCACGAGCCCGCGCAGCG
>CADEEU010000098.1 GCA_902826385.1 uncultured Acidobacteriota bacterium
GCTTTACGGAATGAGCGACAACCTGTCATACGTGCTGGCAAAGAACGGCTACAACGTTTCTAAGTACGTTCCGTATGGTCCGATAAAGGACGTTATTCCTTACCTCACCCGCCGGGCTGAAGAAAACAGCTCAGTCACTGGTCAAATGAGCAGGGAGCTTGACCTAATAAGCCGCGAGATAAAGCGGCGCAAAATAGGTTGAACACCTGTTAATGGATCATCGTAAGAAATTTTGAATATGTTCTGTCCAAAATGCGGTACGGCCGAACAGAGTATTGAATCATATTGCCGGCAGTGCGGGATTTTTCTACCCGATTTCGAAAGCCCTGCAAAACGCGAGACTCCACCTGAAACTCACCTCCAAGTCAGCACGGTCTTGACCGTAATCACGGCGATAGTCAGTTTGGTGTTCGGAATCTTTCTTTCAACCAATCTTCTCGGTCCGGAGTATTCGTCGCGTGTCGTGCGTGCAGCCGCGGCGTTTATGTGGTGCATCTGCGTCTGGCAGATCTCGATTCTGTGGAGGACGCGGAAGTTGGTCGGACAATTCAAGGGCCGAAGACTTACCCCGGATAAGTCTTCGGCGGCGGCGGAACTACTGAACGCGGAGCTACGATCGCTCAAAACCGCCGACCTATCGGATCACATCCCAAACACGGTAACCGAACGAACAACCCGGCATCTGAGCGAAAAAAATCCTAGATGATCAGCGAAGTCCCAATAACAGTCTGATGGACCGGTCGGAAACTTCGCCGTCCGATGTTCGCCATTTTTCTAGGCCGCTCAGCTCATTCTTCGTTAGGTCGGCATGATCAAGTTTTGAGACCTGAGTACTCTCGAAAGCGCGATTTGTCAGGGCTAGATGTGGTTGGCTGACCGTTAACCTATCGGCATTTTCCAGAGCGGCCTCGGCCATTTCGACATCGAGAAATAAGTCTTCAAAAGCTGCCAGATGCCAGACGGCATCGTCAGTTCCGTCGTCGACCGCAAGAACGCGCAAAAGACCGAATCCACTCTCGACCTGAAAGATGAGAAAATCTCCCGGCTGAAATGATTGCAGCATAAGCGTCCAGATTAGCACGCAGACAACGTCACGGGCTAAAATCACGAGACCGGAGATGTGCCGGTTTGTGACCATATCTCGTGTTGCTGTTTAGCTTGAAAGAGAGGAGTTCTCTCTGCGTCCACTGCGAAAAACTCAGCGGCCTCCGCGTTAAAATGACACTTAACGCCGAGGCCGCCGAGACGCAGGGATACGCAGAGAAACCAACACGATCTTTCGGGCGCTAAACTTTGGAGGAATTGCCGTTTAAAAATATGGAATCCGAACAAATGCTCGCCGTTGCGATTGAAGAGGCTCGGCTCGGACTTGCCGAAGGCGGAATACCTATCGGAGCGGCGTTGTTTGACGGCAACGGTAATCTTCTTGGCCGCGGTCACAATCGCCGTGTGCAGGAGAACGATCCGTCGATCCACGGCGAAACCGACGCCTTTCGTAAAGCCGGACGCCAACGAAGTTATCGCGACACGATAATGGTCACAACCCTTGCTCCGTGCTGGTATTGCAGCGGACTTGTTCGACAATTCGGCATCGGAACCGTAATTGTCGGCGAATCGGTAAACTTTCAGGGCGGCATCGAATGGCTGCGAGAAAATGGAGTGAACGTGATCGATCTGAATTCGGCCGAGTGCGTCGATCTGTTACGCACCTTTACCGACTCAAATCCCGAAATCTGGAATGAGGACATCGGGGAGGTTTGAACGTATTGTTGGGCTTGCCATGATTGGCGAAAATTTGGATTCGATGCGAAAATAACGTATGGATGATTTTCGGGAACAATGCCGTCGCCAGCTCGCCCGCAGCCTGAATGATCGAATAAAGTACGGATTCTTCAAGCATTATAAGCCAATTCTTGACGACGAATCCCGATCGTTTGATACGATGGCGGATTATCGAAAATGGGCCGATGAAAACTTGCCGCGATACCTAGGCTACAAGCTGATCAGACCGGAAAATGCAAAATGACCGTCCAGGCTATTTTCAGCCGCAGCAGGCACGCGAGGTAGCACTCGAAATTGCTTTGGAAAAAACCGACCGTATCAAGGAAGAATAATTTTAATGAAAGAGGCAGTTATCATAAGTGCGGCAAGGACGCCGACAGGAAAGTTTCAAGGGGCTTTGAAAGGCTTTACGGCGCCTGAATTGGGTGCTATCGCGATAAGGGAAGCAGTTAAACGAGCGGGCGTCGATCCGGCAAAGGTTGACGAGGTGATAATGGGCTGTGTCGTCCAGGCAGGCATCGGCCAGGCTCCGGCGCGGCAAGCGGCGATGAAGGCGGGTTTGCCGCCGGAGGTTTCGGCGTTGACCGTGAATATGGTCTGCGGCTCCGGATTAAGAGCCGTCGCATTGGCTTCGCAATCGATCCAACTTGGCGACGCGGAATTTGTCGTCGCGGGCGGGATGGAGTCGATGTCGAACATTCCTTACGCTTTGCAAACGGCGCGCGACGGTTTTCGCATGGGAAATCAAACCGCGACCGACCTGATGATTCACGACGGCCTGTGGTGCCCGTTCGAGAACTGGCACATGGGCAACACGGGCGAGGTCGTGGCCGACAAACACCAGATAACACGTGAAACGCAGGACGATTTTGCTTACAACTCGCATCGCAGGGCCGCCGAAGCCCAGGCCGCCGGGAAGTTTAAGGACGAGATAATTCCGGTCGAAATACCGCAGAAGAAAGGCGATCCGATCATTCTGGATTACGACGAACCGGTAAGGCCCGATACGACTATCGAAACTCTCGGCAAGCTTAAACCCGCGTTCAAAAAAGACGGTGGAACTGTCACGGCCGGAAATGCTCCGGGCGTAAATGACGGAGCATCCGCGTTGGTCGTCACATCAAGTGAAAACGCCGCCAGTCTCGGCGTCGAACCGCTCGCCCGCATTGTTTCTTACGCCGTTTCGGGAATCGAGCCGAAATACATCATGCTCGCCCCGGTCGAAGGCGTTCGTCGCGCCGTCGCCAAAGCCGGTTGGTCGCTCGAAGATGTGGAATTGTTCGAGTTGAACGAAGCCTTTTCCGTCCAGGCACTCGGCGTGATGAAAGAACTAGGTATCAACCCCGACCTGGTCAACGTAAACGGCGGAGCGGTCGCCATGGGCCATGCTATCGGAAATTCCGGCAGCCGCGTCCTGACGACGCTGCTCTATGAAATGAAACGACGCGGAGCAAAACGCGGCGTCGCAGGCCTTTGTTTAGGCGGCGGCAATTCGGTTGCAATGGCTGTTGAGCGGGCTTCGAAGTGCAAAAATTTTTAATCCAAAGGCTAATTTCGCCCCGGACTTCGTTTCTTTTTTTGACGAGGTACTTTATGACAGCAAACGACAAAGCAAGACTTCTGGGATTGTTTTTCTGGCTCTACACGGGCTTGAATGTTCTACTAGTGCTCATTATCGGCATCGTTTATGTAGGAATCTTCGGCGCCGTAGTCTCAACAGCTCCCCAGAAAGCAGGCGACCCGCCGCCCGAGATAGTGATGGTGATCCTGGCCGCCGCATTCATCTTTGCGCTCGTGTTCACAGTTCTGTTTTCGGTACCCAAGATCGTCGCGGGTTACGGGCTTAGAAAAAACAAGCCCTGGGCGCGCGTTTGGGCTATTGTTGGCTCGATCATGGCTTGTATGTCCTTCCCAATCGGCACGGCCATCGGCGTTTTCGGGCTCGTTTTCCTGTTTAGCGACGAGGGCAAGCTTTTTTTTGAACAACGTGCGGCGGCGGGCGAACTCGGCCGAAATCAGCCGCAATCGAATAGTTGGCAATAATTTATGGCTGAAATAATTGGCGTCATCGGCGCCGGAACTATGGGTAACGGCATCGCGCAGACGGCGGCGGGTGCCGGTTTTGATGTTGTGATGTGCGATGTTTCGGCAGATTTCGTCGAAAAGGGAATTCGAAACATCTCCAAAAGTCTTGATCGGTTCGTCAAGAAGGAGACGATGACCGAGGAACAGAAGGCCGAGGTGCTCGGGCGGATCAAGAGGACGACCGAACTCGACGGCCTTAGGGATTGCACGCTGATCGTTGAGGCCGCGACCGAGAATTTCGGGATCAAGAAGCAGATTTTCGAGAAGCTTGACTCGATTACCTCGGCCGACGCGATCCTTTCCTCCAATACATCTTCGATCTCGATCACAAAGATAGCCGCGACGACAAAACGGCCTGACAAAGTTATCGGAATGCATTTCTTCAATCCGGTTCCGCTTATGAAACTGGTTGAGGTTATTCGTGGAATTGCCACATCCGATGAGACTTACGCGAAGGTCAAATCGCTTTCCGAGCAGCTCGGCAAGGTGCCTGTCGAATGCAACGACTATCCCGGATTTGTATCCAATCGCGTCCTGATGCCGATGATCAACGAGGCCGTATTCGCCCTGCACGAAGGTGTCGCGACCAAAGAGTCGATCGACGAAATAATGAAGCTAGGCATGAACCACCCGATGGGCCCGCTTACGCTTGCAGACTTCATCGGCTTGGACGTTTGCCTTGCAATACTTAATGTTTTACATGAAGGCATAGGTGATCCAAAATACCGTCCGTGTCCACTGCTGAAAAAATACGTCGATGCGGGCTGGCTCGGACGCAAGAGCGGCAAGGGTTTTTACGATTACGAAGCTAAGTAACCGGACTTATCTGGTTCCTACACTCCCGGCGATGATCGAACCAGTGTTAAACAATTCTCAGTCGATTGCGTATTAATGATCAACATGCGAAGAACAATATCTCTATTAATAGTAATGATCTCCGCCTCGGTTGCCGCCCTCGGCCAGGTGACTGTTGAGCCGCTCAACCTGAAAGAGCGTACCTTGAAAAACGGTTTGAAGGTCGTCTCGCTCCAGGACAACTCTACCCCGACCGTTTCGATTCACGTTTGGTATGACGTTGGCGGCAAGAACGATCCGCCCGGCAAATCCGGTTTCGCCCACATGTTCGAGCACATGATGTTCAAAGCGACCAGGAATATGCCGAACGAGAAACTCGACCGTCTGACCGAGGACGTGGGCGGATTCAACAACGCTTCGACCTGGCCGGACTATACGAACTATTACGAGGTCGTTCCGTCCAATCACCTCGAAGTCCTGCTTTGGGCCGAAGCCGACCGGATGGTCAACCTTAATGTCGACGAAGCAAACTTTGCATCCGAACGCGAGGTCGTTAAGGAAGAATATCGTCAGGGCATTTTGGCACCGCCGTACGGCAAGCTTTTCTGGCTGCTCGACGACATCACGTTCCAGAAACATCCATACCGCCGCGGCGTGATCGGAAATCTCGAAGAGCTGAGCGCGGCAACGCGGGCGGATGCCGAAAAATTTTATAAGGACTATTACCGGCCGGACAACGCCGTTCTGGTCGTGGTCGGCGACTTCGATCAAAAACAGTTCGACATGTGGGTTGACAAATATTTTGGCAGCCTCGCAAGACCCAATACGCCGATCAAACGCGTTACCGAGGTCGAGCCTGAATGGACGGCCGAACGCCGCTTTAACGAAACCGGTCCGCGTGTTCCTTTTCCTGCGACAGCTATCGTTTATCGGGCACCTAGAACGAGCAGCCCTGACATTCCCGCACTTCGTATCGCTCAGGTTATTATTTCGGGCGGTGAAAGCTCGCGCATGTACCAATCGCTTGTCCGTAATCAACAGATCGCCCAGGAGGCCAGTGTCGATCTAGAGTTAAACACCGAAGGCGGACGCATTTCGTTCATCGGAATCGGGTCGGACAAAGGAACATCGGAAAATCTCGAAAAAGCGATGTTGGCCGAGCTGAAAAAAATACAGGACGGCGGCATCACCGCAAAAGAGCTTGAAAAGGCAAAGAACGGCTTGGTCGCCGCCGCGATACGCTCTCGCGAAACGAACGATGGCAAAGCGATCCTTATCGAACGCGCCGTTGCGTATCTCGGCGATCCGAAAGCTGTAAACGGCGAAGTCGCCAAAATCCAGGCTGTATCCGCGGCCGATGTTCAGCGGGTTATGAAGCAGTATTTCAAAGACGACAACCGCGTGGTGATCTATTACAACCAGGCAAAAGCGGCGGAGGGAGAGAAATGATAAATCGAATGCGGATTGCGGATTGCGGACTGCGAATTTCTTTGTTGTCGGTTTTTGTGGTTGCTTCATGCGTACTTGCGGCTGCTCAAAGCGCAATTCCTTCACCGGGTGCACCGCGATCGGTGGTTATTCCATCGGTCAAGGAAATGAAACTTAAAAACGGCCTCACGGTGGCGGTTATCGAGAAGAAGGGCGTGCCGATTGTGACCGTCCAGCTTCTTGTCAAAAACGGGGCCAGTGTCGAAGACAAAAGCAAAGCGGGCCTTGCTAATCTGACCGCCGACCTTTTAACAAAAGGCACGAAAACCAAGTCAGCCACACAGATAGCCGAGGAGATAGAGTTTCTCGGCGGTTCGATATTTTCGTTTGCAGGCTGGCAGAACTCGTCGGTTGGCTTGTCGATAACTTCTGATAAATTCGATCAGGCGATGTCAATCATGGCGGACGTCGCCCTAAACCCGTCTTTCGCGGAAGACGAGCTGAAGCTGTTAAAATCGCAAACGCTGGACGAACTGACCTACAACCTCGCAGAACCCGGATTTTTAGCGAACTATGTTTCGACCCGATTCACTTTCGGCGAACATCCGGCCGGCGGCTCACCGGCCAGTATCGAGGCAATCTCGCGGGCCGATGTCGCAAAATTCTACGAAGACAATTATCGGCCAAGAGAATCGGTCCTGATCTTCGTCGGCGATGTTTCGGCCGCAAAAGCGAACGCCGCCGCGGAAAAATTTTTCGGCGTGTGGTCGAAACAGGTTCGCAGCTATAGTTCGACGGGCGCAGGCATCGCGGCGCGGGTAGAAGGGAAGCCGATCGTAAAGCGCATGCTTGTGATCGATCTTCCGAAATCCGGTCAGGCCTCGGTAAATTTTATAAAACAGATAAGGGGTACCGGTCGCGGAAGCAGGGATTATTATCCGGCCGCGGTGCTCAACTCGCTTCTGGGCGGCGGATATTCTTCGCGTCTGAATCAGGAGATCAGAATAAAACGAGGATTGAGCTACGGAGCGGGCAGCAGTTTTGCCTGGCGGCAAGATAAATCCAATTTCGGCGCGCGGACGCAGACAAAGAATGAGTCGGCCGCAGAAGTCGCCGAACTGATCGTCGCTGAAATCAAACGTCTGGTCGATAGTGTTCCGACCGATGTTGAACTGTCGCCGCGAAAATCCGTGCTAACGGGCGGATTCGGCCGCAATCTCGAAACGACTCAGGGCCTGGCCGGGGCGTTGGCCGATCTATATACATTCGGCATCCCCGCGTCCGAGCTTAATGCATACATGCCAAGCGTCAACGCGGTAAAAAATGCCGACCTTAAATCGTTCGCCGCCGCTAATCTTTTCGAAGGTGACATAATAATCGTCGGCGACTACGAGGTCTTTAAAAACGATCTTGCAAAACGCTTTCCTAATCAAACGATCAGCGTGATCAAGGCGTCCGAGCTGGATATCGACAGCGAGACTTTGAGAAAGGGTGATGTTCGATAGTTATTCTTCCGTTCCATTCTTCGGTGGTTAAATAGCCGGTATCCACCGAAGGAGAAGAACGAGATGAAAAACAGGAAGAGGAAAGATAGATTTCGTCTTGTCCGGCGTTTCCCTTTCCCTTTCGCTTTGTTTGAATGACATCATCCGTCGTCGCTCAGTATGCACACAAATCTGCGATCTTACATCGACCTTCTTCGCCGAGAGAACGAGATCGTCGAGGTCGAGACGGAGGTCGATGCGTATCTTGAGGTGGCGGAGATACATCGCAGAGTAATCGCGGCCGGCGGCAAAGCGCTTCTTTTTCGCAACGTTAAAAATTCTTCATTCCCGCTCGCAACCAACCTTTTCGGCACAAAGAAACGAATTGATCTGGCATTCGGCAAGCGGCCGCAGGAGTTTGTAAAGCGGGCGGTTGAGATGGCGGAAAGCATCATTCCGCCAAAGATCGGCAAGCTGTGGCAATTTCGTGACATGGGTCTTTCGGCCTTGAAGCTTGGGACGAAAAAAGTTAGCCGGGCACCCGTGCTCGAATCCGCGCAACGCGAGGTCGATCTTGAAAAACTGCCGCTGCTGCAGTTGTGGCACGAAGACGGCGGACATTTCATCACGCTGCCGTTGGTTTATACGGAAAGTCCCGTCACCGGCAAACACAACCTCGGCATGTACCGGATGCAGAGGTACGATAAAACCTCGACGGGCATCCATTGGCAGATCGGAAAGGGCGGCGGATTTCATTATTTTGAAGCGACGCAGAAAAGCCAGGCGTTACCGGTCACGGTTTTTCTTGGCGGGCCGCCTGCGTTGATATTGTCCGCAATCGCACCGCTGCCTGAAGACGTGCCTGAATTAATGTTGGCATCGCTGCTGGCCGGTTCGAAGATTACCACGACAAGTAACCCGGCGGGCGGACATCGGTTGATAGCCGAAGCCGAGTTTGCAATTTCAGGCATTGTTGCTCCGGATGAACAAAAGCCCGAGGGCCCGTTTGGCGACCACTACGGATACTATTCGCTCGCTCACGATTATCCCGTGTTCCGGGCCCAGGCTGTTTATCATCGAAAGGACGCGATCTACCCGGCAACCGTTGTCGGCAAACCGCGGCAGGAAGATTTCTTCATCGGCGATTATTTGCAGGAGCTTCTTTCGCCGCTGTTTCCGTTAGTGATGCCGGCGGTTCGCGATCTGTGGAGTTACGGCGAGACCGGTTTCCATTCGCTGGCCGCGGCCGTCGTCCGCGAACGATATGCGCGCGAGGCGTTGTCGGCGGGTTTTAGAATTTTAGGGGAAGGACAACTCTCGCTTACCAAGTTTTTGCTTCTAACGGACAAGCCGCAGGATTTACGCGATTTCAAATCGTTGTTTGAACATATCCTTGCGCGTGTCGATTGGCGTCGCGATCTGTTCATATTTAGCCAGACCGCCTTCGACACGCTGGATTACGCAAGCGGCAAGATCAATCATGGCAGCAAGGCGATCTTGATGGGTGTGGGCGAAGCGAAAAGGGAACTGGCCCGCGAGTTTCATGGCGAGTTGCCCGCCGGTGTCTCGCACGCCGAGCCTTTTTGCGCCGGATGTCTTGTGGTCGAAGGCGAAGCGTATGAGCGTGATAAAGAACTCGCGTCTCGCATCGCTGCGTCGGGCAAATTTGACGATTGGCAGATCGTGATTCTGCATGATGACATCGAATTTGCGAGGTCGACCGAAAAATTTCTGTGGGCAACGTGGACGCGATTTAATCCGTCAACTGATATTCATGCTAAGACGGCGACGTTAAAAAATAATCACATCGGCTACGAACCGCCGATAGTGATCGATGCCCGAATGAAGCCCTGGTACCCAAAGGAAGTCGAGCCGCGAGATGATATTGTTAAGCTGGTTGACGGACGATGGAAAGAGTATTTTGCCGGAAAGTGATCCTAGGCGCGATAGATTGCTTCCACGTTTAAGAGATTGTGTCAAAGCTATCTTAAGCTGCGAAGCAGCGGTCGAAGGTCGCCCCAGGTGGAGCAAAGCGGAACCTGGGGTTAAGGTCGCGAAACATGATCCAAGCCCACGTAGTGGGTGATAGAAATTCAGTTGAACACGGTGATCGGTAGGTTTGCACACGCCTCTGTCGCCCACTACGCGGGCTTGGGTTTCGTATTATCGAGGTTCCCCAGGTTCCGCTCTCGCTTCACCTGGGGCTTTATGCTGTCGCTGCTCCGCAGCTTGAACCAGTTTTCAAACGGCTTCTTTACGGAAGTGTCCGTCTGAAAGAATTGGATGGCTTATCATGAAAAAATGGCTTAAGAGAATCGGACTCGGTATTGCGGTCGTGCTGGCCTTGTTCGGGCTGTTTCTTTCATATGCCTATTTCATCGAACCCCGGCAGTTCGTCATTGTTGAAGAGACGCTTGCGGTGCCCAATTGGAGCGCGAACCTGAACGGGTTTCGCATCGTCGCGATAGCCGATCTTCACACCGGCTCAAACTATGCTCCACCGGAACGCATTCGTTATGTGGTCGAACAAGCTAACGCACAGAACGCCGACCTTATTGTCTTGCTGGGAGATTATGTCAGCGAATCAAAATGGGACCGCGAGGCCCGTCAAAAGGCGGAGGGCACCGACCGAACAGAGCTGTGGGTGCCGGTCGAAACCATCGCTGAAAGCCTGAAAGGTTTGAAGGCGAAGTACGGCGCGTACGCCATAATCGGGAATCACGATTGGTATCACAACGAACAAAAGATCCATCGAATGTTCGAAGAGATCGCCGGTCTTACCGTCCTGCAAAACGAGATCATCGAGATCGATGTCAACGGTGAGACGGTGCGGCTGTGGGGAATAGAAGACCTGTATCGCAATAGAAAAGTGCCGCCCGAACCTTTCAACGCTCTGGCAGAAAAGAAGAACGTCG
>CADEEU010000099.1 GCA_902826385.1 uncultured Acidobacteriota bacterium
ACAGACTTTTAACCTCCGCGATCGCGGCCAAATTCGCGAAGGGTTCGCGGCCGATATCGTGATCTTTGACGAGAGCAAGGTCGGCGACAAAGCTACGTTCGAAAATCCGCACCAATACTCCGAGGGATTTTCTACCGTCATCGTGAACGGCCAGATCGTATTTGACGGCAACGCGTTGACCGGCAAAATGTCCGGCGCTCCGTTGTATGGACAAGGACGGGTTGGGAATTAGACGTTTTCGATTCGAACCGCGATTCAATTGATGGGAGTTCAATCCTCACGCTTGTTCGGGCTGCTTGTCTTGACGGTCTTATTCTCTGCCGCATGTCCGACCCGCGAAGCGCCGTCCGCTCCACCGGTCGAACAGCTTTACTTTCCGCCCTCAGAAGCTTGCCTTTACACGGTGAACGCACCGATCAAGACGTTTAAGAATCTCGCCGGCGGCACGTGGAGCCGATCCAACGCCACTGACCCGAATTCGCCATTCGAGTGCGTCGGAGCAAAGCCGTCGGTTCAGTTGTTTAATAACGAGATCGGTCTAGTTGAAATTCGGTATTTTGCATCTGGCGTCGAGAAAGGAGCTTCGATGATCTCGCTGGACTACAGCGTACAAGGTAAGAGCCCGATACCGAACGAATCGACCTATCGGAATGTGTTCGCGAATCTTGTTGAGATGATCTCGAAACAAGCTCTCGGCACCGCACCGCCCGAGCTTTTTCGTCGAAAGATCTCTAACCTTTCAAGCTTCTCGGAAACCGGCAAGGGCTCAGCGGAAAATTTCGATGTCGGTCCGGGATTTGTCTCGCTGTCGCGCGAAACCTCTGTCGATCGATCGTCAATCGATATTAAAGTGATGTTATATCCGGATATCGGACTAAAGCTGCAAAACTGACCTGGCTTTACTTTGCGTGAAACGGCTGTATATTTCACGCGAAGCCCGTCAAGAACGCAAAGCAAGAAAAAAGCCTCGCGTCGTCTCAAAATCTGAAATCCTCCGCAAGTTCAAATTCAACACGTTCATTTTTTAACGGGTGGCGAAACGCGAGTCTGTAAGCATGCAGGCAAAGTCGCTCAAACGCGCGGCCGCCGCGGGATGTATCGCCCACAATCGGATGGCCGATTTCGGCACAGTGGATTCGCAGTTGATTAGTTCGTCCGGTGATCGGTTCCAATTCAAGGAGCGTCGTGTCGCCAAATCTTTCGATCACGGAGAATCTTGAAACCGCATGTCTGCCGTCGGATTTTACCGCCCACATTTTTTCCTCGATGTACCGTCCGATCGGCGAATCGACTGTGCCTTCGTCCCGCTCTACGACGCCGTCGACCAACGCGCGGTACCTTTTCTCAACGGTCTTTTTTTCGAACTGCGTCGCCAGAATGCGATGGGCGCGACCGTTCTTTGCGATGAGAAGCAGACCGGAAGTATCTTTGTCGAGACGGTGAATGAGGCCAGGACGAATGTGACGCGATCCCGGATTTTGATTCAGATAGTACGACAGGGCGTTCAACACCGTGCCCGATTTATCCCGGTGCGATGGGTGAACGAGCATCCCGGCCGGTTTGTCGATCAGGATAACATCTGAGTCTTCATAAACGACGTCGAGCGGAATCTCCTGCGGGACCATCGAATTCTGCCGGTCCGGATCAAGCTCGACCTCGATGAAGTCGTTCGCCTTCAGGCGAAAGCCGCGATTTTCTAATCGTCCGTTGACCTCGCATTTTTCGCTCTTGACCAGCTCACGCAAATACAATTTGCTCAATGTGCGAAAGCGATCCAACAGAAAATCCTCGAGCCGCTTCTTGTTCTCTTCAGGCAAAACCTGTATCTCAAAACGTCGATCCACGTTGCAAATTCTATCGCAAAAGGAACGAAACGGTGTGCGAGAGTGTAATTATGTTCTGCGGTCTCAGCGAAAAAAACTCCGCGTTCTCTGTGTTTACCAAGAATGTCAAGGCAGAGAACGCGGAGGTTTACGCGGAATTCGCGAGAGGTACGATCAGTCTGTTCAGGTCTCTATCGGCACGGTGCCGGGCAAAATGTCGTCTATCGCGCCGCGCACCGGTCTTGGCGGCCCGGGCGACATCGTTCGAGCGATCGGTTCTTCAAAAACGTAACCAGTTTCGCCGTGCTGTGTTGCGTCGAGGCCGGCGATCTCGTCGAATTCGCTGACACGCAGCCCTATCAGCAAATCAACCACTTTCAGAATGATAAAAGTACCTCCGGCGCCGAGTGCGACTGCAATGCCGACACCCGCGAGTTGATTCAGCACCTGCTGCGGATTTCCCTCAATTAGCCCGATCGGCAACGCCGAACCGGCGGCGTCCTTGAAGATCGGATTAATCAGGCCCGTTGCAAAGATGCCGGTGGCGATCGCTCCTATCGTTCCGCCAACGCCGTGTATGCCAAAAACATCAAGCGTGTCGTCATAACCGAAAAGTTTCTTCACCTCAACCACCATCAGGTAACAAGCCGCCCCTACGAACAGGCCGATCACGATCGCCGACATCGGTGTAACGAATCCCGCGGCGGGCGTTACGCCAACCAGGCCCGCGACGGCGCCGGATATCGCGCCTATCGCAGTCGGCTTGCCGTTGCGGAACCAGTCGATCATTATCCATGCGAGCATCGCACTCGCAGCGGCGAAATGGGTCGTTACAAAAGCATTCGTAGCCAACGCGTTCGGCGAAAGCGCACTTCCCGCGTTGAAACCAAACCAGCCGAACCACAATAACGCGGCGCCGATCAGGCTAAGCACCGTGCTGTGCGGCGGTGTCGGCTCATTCGTGTAATCGACGCGGCGGCCTAGATAAAGAGCACAAACCAACGCCGAAACGCCCGATGAGATATGTACAACCGTTCCGCCGGCAAAATCGAGAGCCGGAAAAGTTCCGCCGAGTACCGCGTTCAGGAACCCGCCTTTGCCCCAGACCATATGTGCGAGCGGATAGTAAACGATGATCGACCACAAACATGTGAACGCGATCTTGGCCGGAAAGCGAATACGCTCGGCGAACGCACCGGTTATCAACGCCGGAGTGATAATCGCAAACATCAGTTGAAAGATCATGAAAGTTTGCTGCGGAATGGTCGCGGCGTAGTCCGGATTCGGCTCAGCCCCGACGCCGTTCAGAAACGCAAAATCGAGACTACCGATAAAGCCGTTACCTTCGCCGAATACCAGGCTGTATCCGACAAACGCCCACAATAATGTAGCAATGCCGACGCAGATCAAACTTTTCAACATTGTAGAGATCACATTCTTCTGCCGAACCAGCCCGCCATAGAACAGTGCTAAACCCGGCACCGTCATCAGAAAGACCAGAGCCGAGCTAAACAAAACCCAGCCGTTATCGGCACTCGCCTGCGCCGCCGCGGCGGATTTTTCGAGCGTAGTGATTCGTTCAGCCAGGTCGTCCGCCATCACAGCGAGCGGCGTGATGAGAATGAGCAAAGCGATGGTTAAGTTTGATCGTAAGATCGTCATTAGTTGTTCTCCGGTCTGACGCTGCCCGACTTGTTGCAGTAAGCGTTCCATACTTCCAGAGTATTACCAAAGTCAATAGATACAATGGTTTATAATGTAAAGATTCGGGCCGATATGTGTTTATAGCATCATGAATCCGACAATTATGTAAGAGCGAGAAGCCTCTGCCTCCGAAAACGAGGTTCTCGCATCGCTGAATAAGCAGAAATTCGACTTTAGACCGTATTTTCTGCTATTATCTAGTCGTCGAAGCAATCTCAAGCCATACAATTTTGTAATGTCGATGTTGGAACTTACTTGCGTTCTGAAGGAAATCGCCGACCTGCTGGCGCTCGATACCGGCAGCACGGTGAACCTGAATCCGGTGGCCGACCGGATAGTAGCGGGCTTGGGACATTCGCGGACGTTTATTCTTTTATATCGCCCGCACACGGAATCTCTTGTGGCAACGGCGTCGAGCGGTCTTGGCATCTCCGATTTTCGCAAACTGGACAGCCGGGCCGAGAGCGGCATATTGCGAGACGCATGTGAAGATTCGTCCGAATCAAAAATTGTGACGATCGCAGACGAGCCGTCGCTTAATTTCCTCGACAATAACGGTGGATCCGGTTCGCTGATCATCGTTCCTATTAAAAGCGCTAAAAAGAAGATCGGATTGCTTTGCGTTCAGCCACAAACCGTAACCGATAACGCAGAGAATGTTCAGACCATGGAACTGGTAGCCGCGCTGATCGGTCAGGGTTTGCGTGTCGAGATGGCGGTGTTGACCGAACGTGAAAAGCTTCGCGAAGAGAATCTGCATCTTAAACAGGAGCTGAAGGAAAAATACGACTTCTCGCACATTGTTGGAAACTCGAACGCGATCCGGCTCGTCTACGACCAGGTTACGCAAGTGGCGAAATCGAACGCGACCGTGCTGCTTCGCGGCGAGAGCGGCACGGGCAAGGAGATGATCGCCAACGCGATCCATTACAACAGCCTTCGCAGCAAGCGGCCGTTTATCAAATTGAATTGCGCGGCTTTGCCGGATACGCTGATCGAATCCGAACTGTTCGGTCACGAACGCGGCGCGTTCACTGGTGCCGAGCGGATGAAACGCGGGCGGTTCGAACTGGCGGACGGCGGAACGCTTTTTCTTGACGAGATCGGCGACCTGCCGCTGCAGACGCAGATCAAGCTTCTGCGCGTTCTGCAGGAACGCGAATTCGAACGGCTGGGCGGAACCGAGACGATAAAATCGAACATTCGCCTGATAACCGCCACGAATAAAAATCTTGAGGACGCTATAGCCGGCGGAGTGTTTCGCGAAGACCTTTATTACCGTCTAAACGTTTTCTCCATTCATCTGCCGCCGCTGCGGGAACGAAAGTCGGACATCCTGCTGCTGGCAGAGCATTTTCTTGAAAAATACGAAACCGAACACGGCAAACGTATCCGCCGCATCTCGACGCCGGCGATCGACATGCTGATGAGCTACCACTTTCCGGGGAACGTACGCGAGCTTGAAAATGCGATCGAACGCGCCGTGCTCGCCTGTGACGCGAACGTGATTCACGGGCATCATCTTCCTCCGACGCTGCAGACGGCCGAAGTTTCGGGCACTGTCACGGATCTTTCACTAGCGGCCGCGGTAGATGCGTTCGAACGCGACATCATTCAGGACGCGCTCAAATCCAGCCGCGGCAACGTTGCAAAGGCGGCAAAGATGCTTGATTCGACAGAGCGCATACTGGGTTATAAAATCAAGAAGTTAAGTATTGTCCCGTCACGTTTCCGTCAATGAACAAGCCGGATCTACGCATTGAACTGCTGGGGCGCGATCTGCCCTCGCCCGACGCCGCCTGGCGATTTTTCGAGCAGTTTGGCGAACGAAACCCAAGTCATTCATCGCGACTTCAGAAGAATGATGGTCTGCTTTCCGACGTTCTTACACTCGCATCTTACAGCCCGCTGCTTGCGACGACATTGATCCAGAATCCCGAATATGTCGGCTGGCTGTCACGAAAACGCCGCGACTCGACCGTTCGCGGAAAGGAAGAATTACTGGAATCTCTTGCCAGATTCGCGTTGACCAACTCGCAACTCGAACCGAACGTTTTGTTTGCACGCTTTCGCCGGCGTGAGCTTTTGCGTATTTTCCTGCGCGATGTTCGACGGCTTGGGACGATAGCCGAGATCACGGAAGAAATATCGAACCTTGCTGACGCGATTCTTGAAAACGCACTACGAATCGCCAGGCAGGAGATGGACAACCGATACGGGCCCCCGTTCGAAATGGACGAGAGCGGCCGTCAGCGGCCGTCGGATATTTCTATCGTTTCGCTGGGCAAGCTTGGGTCGAAGGAGCTCAACTATTCGTCCGACATCGACCTGCTATTTATCTACTCCGCCGACGGCACGACGAACGGCAGCGGTTCGCGCGGTGTGGTGACCAACCGCGAGTATTTTGTAAAGCTGGCAGAATTTGTGACGAACCTCTTAGGCCGTCAGGGCGGCGAAGGCGCGGCCTATCGCGTCGATATGCGCCTGCGTCCGCACGGGCGTGTCGGTGCGTTGGCGTTGTCGTTAAAAGAAACGACCAAATACTACCTAAACGAAGCGAGAAACTGGGAACAGCAAGTGCTTATCCGCTCGCGCGCGAGTGCGGGAAGCGACGCGATCTTCAAGAATTTTTTTCACTCGGTCGAGGAAACCGTGTTTCGTCCGGGACGCGACGTGGACGAAGCTCTTCGCGGCGTGTTTCAATCGAAAGAAAAGATCGATCAGGAACGACGGGCCGGTGCGGCGTTCGACGTTAAGCTCGGGCGGGGCGGCATTCGTGAGATCGAGTTTATCGCTCAAGCTCTGCAGCTAGCGCACGGCGGGACGGATAGATGGCTTCGCGTACCGCACACACTGATGAGTATCGCGCGGCTGGCCGATCGCGGTTATTTGACTGAGGACGAATTCTCGAGGCTTTCGAACGCATACGATTTTCTCCGGCGTCTTGAGCACATTCTGCAGATGGAAAACGGCCTGCAAACTCACTCGCTGCCGGGCGATGACGAAAAACGGGGACTGATAGCGCGCAGGATGCGGTTTGCAAGCGTTGAAGAATTTGCGGCCGCCGTTACGGCTCATACCGGGAATGTTCATCGCACGTTCCTCAGAGTTTTTGGCGATGATGCGGGCACCATCACGCACGGAGACGACCAAAGCGTCGCGTCAGGCGAAAGTGAATTTCGAGTGGCTGATTCCAGTCTCGCAACCGCCGCGGAAAATCTGGAATTGCGCGTCGCCGCGTCTTTGAACAAACTTGCCGACGCGCCTTCGCTCAACCGCGAGCAAACGTCGGTACTGAGGTTTGTGTCGCAGGTGTCGCCGAAGTTTACGGAGATGATCGCCTCAATGCCGCGGCTCGCAGGCAAACTGAGGGTTCCCGGCGCCGCCGTCAAGAATCGCGATTACCGTTCGGAATTTCGGTCAGGCATAGAAGCACAAGACGGCCACGCGGCAGTCCTTTCGTCGCTGCGCGTTGCCTGGTCGGGCCACCTTTTCGAGATTGCCGTGTCAGACATCCACGAGGTGATTTCCGTCAGCGAAGCCCGCGGCCTCCAAACCAAACTGGCCGAAGCGAGCATAGGTACGGCGATGCGCGCGGCGGTGCGCGAGATTGAGGCAAAACACAAGCTTAAGCTTGTCGCACCGTCCGTCCTCGCGCTGGGCAAACTGGGCAGCGGAACGCTGGATTACGACTCCGATCTCGATCTGATAATCGTCTATGACGAGACGGCAGCCGCAGACAGCCTGGAGATTTCAGCCCCTGAGCTGTACAGCCGCGTCGTCGAACAATTTATCACCATGCTCTCTGACATGACCCGCGACGGCAATCTTTACCGTGTCGATCTTCGCTTGCGGCCGCATGGAAAGAACGGGCCGAATGTGGTTTCGAAAACGGCATTTGCGGAGTACATAGAGCAGACGGCGTCCGTCTGGGAATTACTGGCCTATGTTCAAATGCGTGAAATAGAAGACGGAATGCGGGCGGGCGACGGTGAGATCGAATCGGCCATCCGCCGCGCGATAGCGGCGCGTGTCGAACGTGAGGACCCCGGCTTTCTCAAGACGGAGTCAGAAAAAATGCGGCTGAAGCTTGAGGAAACTCACGGACGAACGCGGGGCGAACGCGACGTAAATATAAAATTCAGCGCCGGCGGTCTTTTGGACATTTATTTCGTAGTCAGATTTTTACAATTAACAGCGGGCGACAGAATTCGCGCCGATGTTCGTTCAACTTCGGAGAAGTTAGAAGCCTTTTACGCGGCCGGGGTTTTCGACTTGGGTATTTTCGACGCACTTTACGCCGGCCACGCGTTTCTATCGACGCTCGATCACAGTATCCGGCTCGTCGCCGGGCGCTCATCAAGACTTCCGCGGGCCAGCAACGCTTTGGGACTGATAGCCGCCAGGATGAAGCTTCGGACGGCCGAAGAGCTTAATCAGCAGTTGGCCGTCCACCGGATAGAGATCCGCTCGGCGTTCGAAAAAGTATTTGGAAGCGGCGATTAGTGTCCGCCGTGGCCCTGTTCGCTCTCGCCGTTACGAACGGTCTGCGTTTCGGGCATCGTTATCTGGCTGCGGACCTCGCCGCCGGGGAACTTGGTTGAATGCACGTTGGCGTAGGTGTTGCCGGCCCTTACGGCTTTTAGTAACTCGGCCAATTCTCCCGCCGCTATTCCCTGGCCGGCGGCCCCGGCACCTACATCGCTTGCACGGAAAGTTCCGCTGACTGTCGCAGGAGCCGGTGGACACGGCTGCGTTCCGGCCGGGCCGTTACCCAGGTTGCTGCAGAGGAAAACGACGATCGAGCCGTTCACTCCTTTTTGGCCGAAATGTATGTGTGCCTGCGTGACATTGCCTTCCAGTTCGTAATAGGTCAGCTGCCAATTGACCGAGCTGTCATAGGGACCTATCTCAGCCCTAAAATCGCCGCGAGCGACCGTTGAAACCGCCGGTACCTCTTCATAACCGCTCAACGCGATCTGAAAAGGCCACAAACTCTGGGCAATAACCACCGCGGCTGCAACCAAAATGATCGCGGCTGACCCAATGATCAAAATTCGTTTCATATTAGAAATCTCCGAGTTGGTTTTTGATCGGACAAACGCCGGATAGAAAACGCTAAACGCGCGTAGCCCGGCCGAAAATGGGGTATTCGGTGGGGCAAATATACTGCCGGACGCGACAAATTACAACTACAGATCGGAGATATGCGTATCGACGCGTTTTGTGACACTTGGCGATAGTGCGACATCCGAGCGAAACGACTACCTTTGCGTGTGGTTTTATTTACATATCGGAGGAAGTTTTGCGAATAGTTGTACTCTCACTGCTGATCTTGTGGCCCGTTCTGATGTTCGGTCAGTCCGAAGCCCTTACCAACGAAAAGGTCGTCGAGATGGTAAACGTCGGCCTGTCGGCGGATGTCGTAAAGCGTTCGATCGCGGTATCGAATGCAAAGTTCGATGTCTCGCCGACCGCTCTGATCGAGCTAAAAAGGGTCCGGGTTCCCGATGACGTGATCACGGCAATGATCGACCGGTACGAAGCGTTATCGATCACCGCCCCGGCGGCCGGTTACGCTGACAGCGGATCACCGCTCACAACCGGGCCGGAGCAGCCGGTAAATCTGGACAAAAAACAGATAATAACCAGTGCCAGGACCATTGCTCTCGTCAAATCGTCGGCCCATCCGTCGCGGCAGGCCCTCGAGAAGGAGCTGATGAAACGCGCCGATTTTAAGGCGGCGAATCTGACCATAATCCGATACAAAGACACGGCCGACCTGTACGTCGAGATCGGTCGCGTGCCGCTTTCGTGGCTGACGCACCGCTATGTTTACCGCATTTTCGACCGCAGTTCGGGAACGGTGCTGGCGGCGGGCGAGACTACGTCGTGGGGCTCGCTGGCCGAAAATCTTGCCCGCCACATTTCAAAAAGCCTGACCAATGTCCGGCTCCAATCTTAAAATTTAACTTCCTGCGGCTTAGAAGATTGACTTCGGAAGAAACCTGCCCTATAGTTTCGCCTAACGGTATTTGTAAGCTTAGTTCGGGACCTGGCCTCCCCGGCTTTGGTCCCGGAAAAAGGGCAATGACGCTTGTGTGGAGTGGGAGACATACAGGTTGCGTTGCCCGCAAAACATGGAAAAGACGTCGCTAGTCTCCAAGGACGACCGTATCTACGTCTTTTCCATTTTTCTTTTTTAAAGACGCACCTATCGAGATTCCTTTCCGGTTTCCGCGCTAATTCTTTTCCTTAGCTTGGCTTAAGTTATCCAGAAGCTGGTTGATGCGGCTGACTATTTCATCGCGTGATTTGCCGTAATCGGCGCTGATGGGTGGAACATCGCTCCAGTCATCGACTGGTAAGTCTTCCGGATATTCGGTCGGCAGATCACAAAAAGTTACGATACGCTCGGCATTTGCGATGTCTTCCCTACTTAAATTTTTCGGTATTGGCTCTTCAACAGCCAGTCCGTCGGATCTTAAATTCGCGCTTACGTTCGCCGGATATTCTGCATCAGGATTCGTCCCGCGAGATGTTGCTCGAAAATTGAGGTTTCGCTCCTGTGCGAGCTTATTGAAATGAGCTGCCGCAACCGTGCTTTTGGCTGAACCATGTTCGCAAACGAAAAGTACTGTCTTTGTCTGTTCGATCATATTCTTGTTTTTGTTTTGACCTGGCCTTGGATAATGCCCGAAAGGCGATCACGAGAAATCTGACGATCCTATTTGAAAAAAATCGCGTGCAGTAACCCCAGGATACCACCACCCAACACAACTAACAGGACATCCGCTTTGAGCCGGTAAAGCGCGAGGAAAGCAGCAACGGTGAGTACGGCAGCGAACCAGTTTATACTGCCCGTAAATCCGCCAGGAAACACGACCGCCGCCCCAAAAACAAGTGCAAGATCGAGAATTAC
>CADEEU010000100.1 GCA_902826385.1 uncultured Acidobacteriota bacterium
CGGTGGCGGTGATGCCAAGAAGGGTGCTGTTGAATTGGTTGAGAAGCTGAAGACCGAAGTCCGAGTTATTTGATTCTGATGAATTGCCACGAGCTTTAGCTAGTGGAGCAGATTCAGAGGCACTAAGTAATGAGGTTTTCTTTATTATTTGGCTAAAGCCGATCCTGATTTTGAGCAAGATTCCACTAGCTAAAGCTAGTGGCAATTTAATGAGACAAGATAAATGATCCTCGTATTCATCGAACACAAAAACTGCGTCCTCAACAAAACATCGCTGGAGGCCATTACTGCTGCCCAGGCGATCGGCAGCGATCTCGGACTGAAAGCTTCGGCTGTTATCGCCTGCGACAAGGATTGTGCGCTTGCGCAGGAAATTGCCGGCTACGACCTTGAGAAGGTGATCGTCGTCAAAAACGAAAAGCTCGGAACTTACACGCCAGACGGTTATGCCGATGCGTGGGAGCATGTCATCAAGGCACAGAATCCGCAGTACGTGGTGATGTCTCACACCTATCAGGTGCGTGATTTCGCCCCGAAGGTGGCGGCGCGGTTTGGGCGCGAGGTTGTCGGCGACGTGATCCGCTACAAGGCCGACGGCGGCAAGCTTGTCCTGACGCGGCGTATTTTTCTGGGCAAGCTCGATGCGGACGTAACCGTGGGCGGCGATGCGCCCTACTTCGTAACTTTCCAGTCCGGAGCTTTTCGCGGCGATGCGGCGGCTAAGGGCAGTGCATCGGTCGAGTCGATGGATGTCGATGTCAAAGACCTGCGGATGACGCCGGAGGATCCGTTTCAGGAAGCAAAAGCTTCGGTCGATCTTACAAAATCCGAGATCATCGTTGCGGTCGGTCGCGGGATCAAATCGCAGGAAAACAGCGCTCTGGCACAGCAGCTTGCGGATGCTCTTGGTGCGGACCTGGCGGCCTCGCGTCCGATCTGCGACAGCGAATGGCTGCCGATCGACCGGCAGATCGGTTCGTCCGGCCAGACCGTCGCTCCAAAGGTGTATATCGCCCTCGGAATTTCCGGTGCTATCCAGCACATTGTCGGAATGAAGAACGCCAGCACGATCGTGGCGGTCAACAAAGATGCCGAAGCGCCGATCTTCGACATTGCGGATTACGGAATCGTCGGCGATCTGTTCGAGGCCGTGCCGGTTATGATCGAAGAAGTTAAAAAAGCCAAAGCCTAAGTCAGGTGATACAACCGACCCTTCAAAAAGCGGGTCGAAAATGGAAAATGGAAAAGCGGCGGTCGATGAGCATTGTCTTGTCAGGCCGCCTGTTTTGTGTGCAGCACTCTTCAGGATCGATCCGCCTGCTTTTCGTTTCGATTGTGTCCCGCCCGGCAATCGTGTAACATTTGAGTTCGTACCACTACCATTACCCCCGCATAGAGAGCGGGTATTAGCCTTGCCTAAACCCCTCTTACCAGTTCCGGTCAGCATCCATGCCGGATGCACCTTTTTTGATTTCAATTTACAGGAGGGAAACATATCATGACCAAATTTCTTACGACCACGTTTTTGATCGTCGTCGTATTTGCCTTTAGTTCCTCGATTTTCGGGGCCGCCGAGAGTAGTTCTAAGGGCGGATGCCAAAGCACTTCCATGTCGTTTCTGGATGTCGATAGCAATGTTTTTATTGCCTCGTCGAATTCGACGTCGACCGTTTCGACCGCCGGTTTCGAAGGATGCTGGACGTATTGGCCGTCGGGCCCGTGCAGAGCTATCTATCGTAACGGCAACAGTTACAAGATTTGCGGCCAGTGTGATGATTTTGGAAATCCTGGATCGGGCGGATGCAGCACAATAAGCATTCAGACTCTCAACCGGGGCTATTGGTGTTCGTAAACTAAATCGTGCGTTAACGTGCGCGTTCAAAAGCTTCGCGGCCCGGTCGCGGAGCTTTTGCGTTTCGAGACTTGCCGGCAATGCCTTCCAAGTCGTTGTAAAAATACTATTTACACTTTGGCGCAAATCGGTTAGCATACGCGTTGCGCCCGACGATTGACTCACGAAAAACTTTAACCTTATGAAGAACAACGATCTGGTCTTTGACCTTTCCGCGCGGAGCATCGACAAAGTTGTCGGCGATGTAGACCGGTTTTTGCGCGATGAGCGCGGGCTTGAGATTCCGCCCAACCGCATCAGGGAAGCAATGGCGGACGTTCTGTACCGAAAGTTCGACCTGATCGCCGAAGATTTGCGCGAGATCTTCACGTCGCCGCACAGGGAAGAGGTGCATGAGCTGGAGAAAGTTTTGCGCCGGTCTGTGTCCGTGTCCGAAAAAGCCGATGCCTGGCAGCCGGTGCAGCACGCTGCTCCGATTGCGGCCATATTCAGCGGCAACAGGGCTTTTTCGGCGGAAAAAATGGGAGCGATGATCGAATACATTTTGGGAAAAAGCCGAAGCATTTATAAGACCAATCTAAACAAGCTGCTGTTCTATGCCGACCTGACGGCCTTTTATCTTCGGGGTGCCGGGATGTCGGGTGCGGTTTATCTCAATCGTCCGTACGGACCGGTTGCCGATCCGACGGCCGATGTGCTTGACGACCTGATCGAAAAGGGCCGTGTAAGCGTTGCCGACAAGACCAAACATCTGGTCGCCGAGGGCGACGCGCTTACAAGTCTGAGCGGCGAGGAAATGAAGGTGCTTGATTGGGTGATCGACACCTATGGCGACCTGGGTGCCCGCGAGATAAGCGATATGTCGCACGAAGAGCGAGCTTACAAAGACACGCGGCCGAACGAGCCGATCGCCTACGCATACGCGAAGTTTTTCAACAAGCTTCCGCCGGAGCAATTTTTGGCGTAGGTGTACCCGATAGGATAAAAGGGTGAACCGTTGTGCTGGGTTACTGTTGGACGTATAGTACGCTGCGAACACTATAGCGTTAAAACTTGTTGTTATCAATTGAATTATCATTTTATGAGGACGGCGGCCGTTGGCTTATCAAGCTTCGGCCGCCTTTTTTCTTTCCATCGTGCGGCTTTATCATCCAGCCTGTGCCTTGGTATTGAGGCCTTCCAACAGGTTATCCAGCTTTTCGTAGCCTTCAGAAACACCCCGCTCCATACCGGACTGGACCATGCCGTCGCGGTCGGAAACCGAGAAAAATACCGACTGATGAACGATCTTCGAGCGTCCGTTCGGCAGCTCTTCGAACGTGGTCTTGCCCATGATGACGTGGCCGCGTTCCGGCAGACCGTCGAACTCGAACGTGCCGATGATGCGTTCGGGTGCGTGGACCTCGTGCGTGACGCCGAAAAATGCGTATGTGTGCCCGCCTCGTTCGTGGGTGTAGTTGTATGATCCGCCGTCCGTCATGTCGAATTTCTGGATCTTCATGGTCAGATCTTTCGGCCCGACCCATTGGATATATAGCTCAGGGTCGATGTGCGCCTTGAACACAAGATCGCGCGGAGCGTCGAATTCGCGGGTGATGAAAAGTTCCTGTTTGCCGGGTTCGGCGGTGACGATAGTTTTGTTTGCCATTTTATTTTTCTCCTTGTTGTGTTTAATTACCTGGAATAACGTCGTCTGCGGGTATCCAACCGAGGCCGCCGCAGTAACAGAGGACGTTGTTTCTAATGCTGTCTGGGATGTCGTCAACTATTCCTGATCCGTCACAGAACGGACAGGTTCTATCTGTGTCCTGGCGAACAGGATTCAGATGATTGAGTTCCGGATACTTCTTCGAAGCGAGGTAGTACACGGTATTTCGGTACCGTTGCAATGGTTCGATCTTCCCCTGAGCGCCAGCCAAGTAGAAGTTATCGTCGAACAGATACACATAGACCTGTCCGTCTAAGCCGAGAGCGTGGAATCCACCCCAATCTATCAGGATCGGGATCACCCGATCTTTTTCGGCCACATCGCGTACCGATCGCGAATGCTCCGCGGCGGCTGCCAAGTATTGTTGTAGTATCTCTTCCATGTTTCAGCGTTCTTGTTCCTGCGTCTTGGATATTTGTTTTTGAAGCAAGGCTTCGAGCCGGTCGTGGCTGTCCTGCATTCGCTCGGTGAAGATCTTTATCCATTGTTCCAGTTCTTTCATAGGTTCAGGGTTGACGAAGTAAATGCGTTTCTGGGCGCGTTTTTCGACGCGGACCAGTTTTGCCTCGCGGAGCACCTTGAGGTGCTGTGATATCGCCGGCGGGCTTGCCTTGAATTTGCTGTAAATGTCTGTAGCAGAGAGGTTTCCGCTGACAGCCAGCATCTCCATAATGTTTCGTCTTGTAGGCTCGGCAAGTGCCGTGAATGTGTCCATGTCGATTATAATAAAGTATCTGCTTAATTAAGTCAATACTAAAATACAAAAAATATTCGATTAGAATCCGTGGCCCTTTCTGCCCGGTTTTGCAAACATGCTGACGGCGATCGAGACGGCGTCGATCTGATCGTCGAATCGGCCGCCGGGAAACGAACAGACCTCGTCGATAAACTCATCGTTCCACGGGCCGCGGACGAGGATCAGCTTGCCTTCTTCGGCCCTCGGCGACCAGGTTAGGGCACGCGTGGTTTTGTCCGCGTCAACCGGGACGCCGCGGATCATGTGTGCGCGGACGCGCGGTTCGCGGCGGAGCTCCTGGATCAGGCCCTGGGCGTGCACTGCGAGCTCGATGCCGTGCTCGGTTTTCGGTTCCTGCGTGACGCGTTCGATGATGTAGCGTTTTTGATCTGGGTACTCAAGGCGTTCGCGGAAGCCGCCGTCGATGTAAAGATTGCCGTTGTCGTCAAACGCACACCGGAAACTGGCGGTGTAACACGCGGCGGTTTTGGTCGAGACGGCAAGGTCGTAGCCGCGTTTCCATTTCAGTCCGTCGGGGGCTTTGTCAACGAATCGGTTGAACCATGCACGTTTGAATATGCCGCCCTCGGCCGGTACGGGACGCTGCTGGTAAAGCGCCGAGAACGAGTAAGTTCCGAGCTTTTTCTGCTGGCGCTCAAGGGCAGCCTCGTCAAAGCGTTCAGGGCAAAGGGCGACACCGGGAGCGCGGCCGAGCGGATCTCCTGACTGCGGACTGCGGGGTGCTGACTGCGGAATTAGGGAACCGGTGTTGTCGGTTGGTACTGTCGCTGAAGGCGACAAAGTTAATAGCCTGGGGTGAGCGAAAGAAGCGAGCGTGGCGGCGTTATCAGTGTTGGCTCGCTGAAGCGGAGCAATATCGGCGGCGGCGGAAGGTTGCTCCCTTTCAGGGAGCGGGCGGTTATCGGGACCATACCCAGGGTCGCGGCCTTTGGCCTTACCCTGGGCTATTGAATTTGTCCCTTTCAGGGACGGGGTTGACGCCCCGGTTGCTTGCGGTTCCGACAGGTTGGGTGACTCGCCGGTCGCTGACGCTTCCGGTTCTGACAGGGCGGGGAGATTTATTACTTCCCATTGGTCGCCTTCTTCGCCGGCGTCTTCGATGAGGCGGCCGGCGAGGTCGTCTTCGTGCCAGCGGGTTTGGATCAGGACGACGGCGGCGTCGGGTTCGAGACGGGTTTGCAGGTCGTCACGGTACCATTCCCAGATGCGTTTGCGGCGGACCTCGCTTTCGGCTTCGGCGCGGCTTTTGATCGGGTCGTCGATGATTATTAGGTTCGCGCCGAAGCCCGTGACGCCGCCGCCTATGCCGACCGCGCGGACCGAGCCGCCGGCGTTGTTTTCCCATTCGGCCGAGGTGTTAATGCGGCGCGGGCGGGACGAGTTGGCGGGAAGGTAAAGAGGAATTTGCGATTGGGTATTTTCGATTTGCGATTTGAAATTTTGTCCACACGAGCAGATGTCGGTCTGGCCGATCTTACGAGCATCGGGGCCTTTTGAGTTAGCGGTGAGGGCCGGGACGGGAGCATTTTGTCGGCCGGCGGCATTGCAGCATCCCTCGCACGGCATGGCGGCCGAGGTGTCGTTCGTGCTTTGCGTGGCGGCGTCGAACAGGACGTGTTTTATCTTTCGCGAAAAACGGTTCGCGAGCTGCTGGTTGTAACCCGCGAGGATAACGTTCATCGATGGATTTTGCGTCATTCGCCACGCGGTATAGCGGACCGTGACGAGCTCCGATTTGCCGTGACGCGGCGGCAGAAAGATCATCAGCCGCTTGCACGTGCCGTCGGTCACGGCCTTGAGCTTGTCGGTTATGTAGCGGATATGCGGCCAGTCCCAGTTCATGTTCGGCGAGACGGATTTGAGCCAGGCGCGGAAATCCGATGAGTGCGGAGTGCGGAGTGCGGAATTCGGATTTCGTGCAGCAGGCGGCCCTGATCGTTCGTTTCGTTTAGATGCCGGTGAATTTGACATCGAAAACGAATGTTCTTTTTTCCGCACTCCGCATTCCGCATTCCGCAGCAGGGCACGCCACTCGTACCGGGCGATCCAGCCGGGGCGTTTGTGGCCGTTTTCGGTGCGGTTGTACAAGATGCGGCGGTGAAAGTCGGTGTAGCCAAGATCGCGCATCTCGCGTTCGATCTGCGTAAGATTAGCACCGCGGCTGCGTAAGAAAAGTTCGAGACAATCCTGATATCTTTGCGTGTGGGTCGGTTCCATAAGTTTACATACGGCAAACGCACGAAGCGGCGCGCCGTAACGAAACCTAACCCAATTTTTAATTCAGTGAAACGGCAATCCGAAAGGTAGGAATGATATGCACGATATGGATGATATGGAAGGCTCGTCTGATAACGATTTGCACGACATGGAAGCTAGGAAAAATAGGAACGACAGGGATGGCAGTTCTATACGAGCCGTCGGGACGAGAAAACAGGGAAACGATCAAACGCTTAATTCTATCCGGCCGTTTTCAAACTTATAGAAATTTGAAACCCAGAACACGAATAAAATTCCGATGCATTGAAGTCACTCTCGAATGCGGACTTTATTTTCGTCAACTATCCAAAGACGCTTATCGATTTCTTCGGACTCAAAGGCGGGCAGCAGGCGCTTTATTATGTCTTTAACGTGCGGTTTATCCTGCTTCCGCAGCCTGAGAACAACAATGCCGCAACTATCTTCTGGCGGGTAGCTTCGAACATCGGCGAAGTCCATATCCAGAGTGATCAAAACTCTATTTTCTCTTCGACAAATACTAAGAAGCGACCCATCTTCTTCGCCCGACAGGTTCTGTTCAAAAACGGAACTTGCATCGTGACCGGCCGAACGGGAAATGTCGACAAGATCAACGGGAAGATTCTCGTCAAATTTCAATTTCATGCGGCGATTTTATCGGGAAGAAGAATAACCCGTTCCCTGGCCAACTCGGCGGCATAGGCGATAGTCGCTTTAATGTCATCTCTTTTTAGAGTCGGATAGCTTTCAAGTATCTCGTCCTCACTTACGTTTGCGGCAAGGTTATCGAGAACTACCGAGACCATGATCCGGGTGCCGTTTATGCAAGCCTGACCATGGCAAACGAATTGGTCAACGGAGATTCTGTCTTTCCAGTTCATATCGGTTCTGCCCTGGGAGATTATAGCACCCGCGAGAGTCGTTCCACCCGCGTCGGTTTCAGCGGAATAGAAATATCACGCGATCACACCAAACAGCCCATTTTGCATGCGAGCTTTCGACAACGACTAAACCGACGCGGCTATGGCCTCGTCGAATATCTCTAATGCGACATCGACGTTTTCTTTGGTCAGGATAAGCGGCGGCGACCAGCGGATGCTGTTGGCACCGCAGCCGAGGATGATCAGGCCTTTTTGGTAGCAGGCCATTTCGATGCGGTCGCGGAGTTCGGGGTCGGGTGCGGTGCTTGACGCACTCTCGTTGACACTCGCGTTTCCGCCCGGCTTGACGAATTCGACGCCGAGCATCATTCCGAAGCCGCGAACGTCGCCGATGCAGTCGTATTTATCTTTTAGTTTGTTCAGGCCCGATTCGAGATAGGCTCCGACTTCGCGGCTGTTATCGACGAGTTCGCGTTCGAGCAGTTCGATCGTTTTAATCGCCGCGGTCAAGGCGACCGGGTTGCCGCCGAAGGTCGATGCGTGAGCGCCTTTGTGCCAGTCCATGATGTCGGCGCGGGCGGTGCAGGCGCCGATCGGCATGCCGGAGCCGAGGCCTTTGGCCATGCAGACGATGTCGGCCTTGACGCCTTCGTGATGGTCGAGCGCGAACATCTTGCCGGTGCGGCCCATGCCGGACTGCACTTCGTCAACTATGAGCATGATGCCGTGCTCGTCGCAGATGCGGCGAAGCGCTTTTACGACTTCGGGCGGAGCGGGCACGTAGCCGCCTTCGCCCTGCACGACCTCGAGGATGATTCCGGCTACTTCTTCCGGCGGCGTCGTGGTTGAAAAAAGCAGTTTTTCGATCCAATCGACGGTGCCCATACAGCACGAGCCGTCGTCGCATTTTCCCTTATTGAACGGGCAGCGGAAGCAGTTCGGATACGGCACGTGGACCACGTCGAGCGCCTGCCGCATAAAGCCGAGACGCTGTGCACGTTTCGAACTGGTAAGCGACAATGCACCGAGCGTTCTGCCGTGAAACGAGCCGAAGAATGAGATAAATTTTTGACGGCGAGTGTGGTACATCGCCAGTTTGAGAGCGGTTTCGATCGCTTCGGCACCGCTGTTGGCAAAGTGCGTTTTGGTCGGGCCGTCGATCGGCACGATGTCGTTGAGCTTTTTGCCGAGTTCCGGCATGTGGCGATAGTAAAAATCGGTGCCGCAAAGATGGATCAGCTCGCCGACCTGCTTTTGCACGGCGGCTACGACCTCAGGATGGCAATGTCCGGTCGAACAAACCGCCACGCCGGCGTTGCAGTCCAGAAAAACGTTGCCGTCCGGATCGGTTATCCAAACGCCGCTTGCGTGGTCGGCCACCAGTTTATAGTCCGGCCGCGGATAACTCGGCGTAACGTACTGCTGATCCGCATTGATAATTTCAAGGGACTTCGGTCCCGGCAAAGCGGTCTTTATCGACGGTCTTTGCAATTCTTGTGTCGGTGTCATTAGGTTCTCCTGTACTCGGCCTGCTTAATCAGGCCGCATTCGATTAACGCTTCATGAAACAATGCGTGTGACCGGGAAGTAGATGATCCAGATCTCTTCTTCTTCAAGAGTTTCCATTAAGAAACGTTTGACGGATTCGAGGAATGACGTCAGGCCCGCTAAATCCTGGGCGTTCGTGACGTCGAGGTCGAAGTCACAATAAAGGATTCGAATGGCATCTTCAACGACATCCAGGCGGTTGGAAGAGACAAAGAGTCCGGCAAATGGAGCGGTCAGTGTAGCTCCACCGCGCTCGTAAGCGAACTCCTCGGCCATCCACTGGAGAGCGGTATTGTAAGCCGGGATATCCGAGCGCAGAGGAAGGAAAATCTCAACGCGAGTTCGTTTCTCTATCGGCACGCCATTGCTCCAAAAACTTGGCAGCGCGCTCGGGGAAAGAACGCATGCGTTTAAGCGTCTCCTCTCGCGAATTCGAAACGAAATAAGGATGGATGGGATGTCGGAATTTCACGTCCCCTGCCTTTTCATTTGGCTGCTGCGAAGCTTCGTCTTTAGTCTTGCTCATATTTCATATCCTGAGTAAATTTCGACAAAGCACAACTCAGTCGCCGCCGAAGAGGTTGGCGCGTTGGCTGGTGGGACGCAGTTTTGAAACGCAGCGAGGTGTCATGGCTCCCGTTAATATAACAGATGTCAGGCGGGCGTTCAAAGGAAATAAGGTGGGCGTGTCGCGATTTGTGTCGCGGACTTGTGAACCGATCTCTTTCTTCCTTTGCGTCCTTCGCGAACTTTGCGTGAGAAAAAAAGATTTCACGCGAAGATCGCCAAGATCGCAAAGGAAGAGGGAAGTTCAAAAACGATGAGTGAGCAGATTTCTACTTCTTAATTTTTGCATCGTCAGGGAGGCTGTAAACCACTTTTCCGCTTTCGTCCAGGAAATTGAGTTTCGGGTTGCCGTCTGCCTCGACCGATACCTTGATCCGCGATTTGCCTTTCGCGTCTTTGAGTTCGATGAACGACGACTTGTCACGATCTCTACCGAGAACGAGCCGACTGGTCATAAGTTGTCCCTTGTCCCGCATCTCCTGGTACGCCGCGTCCCTCGCTGCTTTCGTCGGAAGCTTGTTAATTTCCTCCGTCTTGGCGATAAAATCATTCAACGGCATATTCTGGTCATTCATCCTCAATCCAGCGAAGTATTTTCCTTCAGCGTCTTCGCCGTGAAGAAATTGGATCGTTTGATCGCTACGAAACCTATCGAAGGTTAGCGAACCGAATTGCCCTTTTCCCGTATCGCCGTCAAAAATCAATCCTCCTATCTCATCGCCCTTTTCGCTGAAGAAGATCATTCCGGCAGCCCTCTGGCCCTCGCGTTCTTTGTAGTATTTTCCGTCCATGATTCCGGGATTCTGACG
>CADEEU010000101.1 GCA_902826385.1 uncultured Acidobacteriota bacterium
AGAGGCTGGAACGCGGATCGCATTCGCAACCAAGGAAACGCTTGTAATGGCTGGCGAATTAATGACCGCCGCCGCCGAAAAATCGGGTGCCGAGATACTGCCGGTCGACAGCGAACACAACGCAATTCATCAATGCCTACGCGGCGAGCGAAAACATGAGGTGAAACGCCTGATACTCACCGCATCCGGCGGCCCGTTCAGAACGAAAACAAGAGAAGAGATCGAGAAAGCAACTATCAAAGAAGCCCTTAACCACCCAAACTGGAAGATGGGCGACAAGATCACCATCGACTCGGCCACGCTGATGAACAAGGGCCTTGAAGTGATCGAAGCTCGCTGGCTTTTCGGCTTTGACGCCGACCAGATCTCAGTCGTCGTCCATCCACAATCCGTCGTGCATTCAATGGTCGAGATGATAGACGGCTCCATCATCGCCCAAATGGGCGTAACCGACATGCGGCACGCCATTCAGTACGCATTGACCTACCCCGAACGAAAACAAAACTGCGTCGAACCGCTCGGCCTCAAAGCAATGAGCCAATTGACGTTCGAGGAACCCGATATTGATCGCTTTCCCTGCCTTGAACTGGCATACCGATCGCTGATCTCGGGTGGAACGACGACGGCCGTGCTCAACGCCGCAAATGAAGTTGCTGTTCAGGCTTTTCTAGACGAGAAGATAGGCTTGCGGCAGATCGCTTCGCTGAATGAGGCCGTGATGGACGAACACGAAAGCCAACATGCACCGACCATTGAAAATGTGCTCGCGGCCGATGAATGGGCCAGAGTACGCGCTATAATGATGCTTGGCAGAACCGCCGCGGCGATTTAATTGCAACTTACCTTTCGCCAGCCGGTTCTAATAGGCGGTGTGTTGATTATTTTTTAGCAAGTTATGCCGGAAATTTTAATAGTAATTTTAGCCGTAGTTTTCGTACTTGGGATCGCGATAAACATTCACGAGTTTGGCCATTTTGCGGTGGCAAAACTGTTCGGGATGCGGGTCGAGGCGTATTCGTTTTTTGGGCTTGGGCCGCGAATTTGGGGTTTTAAGGTCGGGCATACTGATTATCGAATCTCGGCGATCCCGCTAGGGGCCTATGTGAAGCTTTACGGCGACGAGGTCACGGCGCCGCTTGAAGGCGGAGCGTCTGAAGGCGAAAAGGTTCCCGATTCGGAGCTTTACGAACTGCGGCCGCGGTGGCAGAAGTTCCTCGTCATGCTCGGCGGGCCGTTTATGAATATCGTGCTGGCGCTGGCGATTCCTTTCGGCGCGGCGATGATTTACGGCGTGCCCTCGATGCCGGCTCCGGTCGTAGGCGTGGTTGACGCAGGCGGTGCGGCAGAAACAGCGGGTATTAAGCCAGGCGACCGCATCGTGTCTTTCAACGGAATCGAGAACCCGACTTGGGAAGCGATTCGTGACGAAGCATTGATCTCGCCGGAAAAAAACATCGCAGCGGTCGTTGACCGCGGCGGACAGAGGGTTCCGCTTAACGTGACTCCGGTCAAAAAGATGATGGACGGCAACGGCGTCGGCGAGATCGGGCTGCTGCCGGATGTCGGCGTCGAACCGGTCGAGGTCGGTAGTGTCATCCCGGATACGCCGGCTGCGGCAGCCGGGCTGCAAGCCAACGACCGATTGATCGCGTTCAACGGCAACACGATACGTAACAGCCAGGACTTCAGTAGCCGCATTAAGGAGAACAAGGACGCTCCGATCAAATTGACAGTCGAACGGAACGGCCAACAGCTTGAGATAAACACCGCTCCAAAGCTGCAGGAGGACGGCGCTTACCTGGTCGGCATCAAATACGCCGCCGCCAGTATAACGACACGTGTTCCGGTCGGCATCGGCGGAGCCGTCTCGTACGCGCTTGATTCGAACCTGCGAATTCTCCGCCTGACCGGCAAGGTATTCGGCCAGCTTTTTGCCGGTGAACGATCAGTGAAAGACGCAGGACTGTCGGGCCCTGTGGGAATTGTGCAGATAATTTCTAAGGTGGTTACAGAGTTAGGCTTTGCCGGATTGTTCGGCATTCTCGCCGTCATTAGCCTGAACCTGGGCGTGTTCAACCTGCTTCCGATACCGCTGCTCGACGGTGGGCAGATAATGGTGCTAGGCATCGAAAAAGTAATGTCGTGGTTCGGCAAGACGCTTTCGATTGCGATTAAAGAGAAAATACAGCTTGCCGGATTGGCGGTCATACTGCTGCTGATGGTGTTCACGCTGTTTTTGGATATTTCGAAGTTTTTCTAAGAAGGTTAACACAGAGGGCTCAGAGGACGCCGAGGTTGAGCAGAAAGTAAATCTCCGTGCTCTCTGTGTCCTTGGTGTCAAAAATCCTGTATGAAGCGAGCTTCAAAAGCGGTGATGGTCCGAGACGTGCAGATTGGCGGCGGAGCGCCGGTCGCGGTGCAATCGATGACCAAAACGGACACGACCGACGTCGACGGAACGCTGCGGCAGATCGATGAGATGGTCGAAGCAGGATGTGAGATCGTCCGCATCGCCGTGCCTGATGACGACGCGGCCGCCGCGATGTACGAAATTCGCAAACGGACGACTGTGCCGATCGTCGCGGACATCCATTTCCATTACAAACTCGCTCTGAAAGCGTTGGACGCAGGCATCGACAAACTGCGAATTAATCCAGGCAATATTGGTTCGATCGACCGCGTTCGCGAGGTCGTCCGTGCGGCCGAAGCTCAAAAAGTACCGATCCGCATCGGCGTCAACGGAGGTTCGCTCGAAAAAGACCTGCTGAAAAAATACGGCTCGGCCACGCCCGAAGCGATGGTCGAAAGCGGCATGCGTCACGTCCGCATTCTCGAAGACCTCGGCTTTTCCAACACGATAATTTCGTTGAAGGCTTCGGACGTGAACCGCATGGTCGAGGCCTATCGGCTAATGGCAAAACAGGTCGATTACCCGCTGCACCTCGGCGTGACCGAAGCGGGAACGCCGTTCGGCGGCACGATCAAATCTGCTATCGGTTTGGGAATTTTGCTGCACGAAGGCATCGGCGATACGATCCGCGTCAGCTTAGCTGCCGAGCCTCATGAAGAGGTTCGCGTCGGGTGGGAGATTCTAAAATCGCTCGAATTGAGAAAGCGCGGCGTGACGGTCGTGGCGTGTCCGACTTGCGGCCGGCTCGACATCGACAACTTCGTAGAAATAGTGACGGAGGTCGAACGCCGCCTCGCCCACGTCGAGGAACCGCTGCATCTTTCAATAATGGGCTGCGCGGTGAACGGTCCCGGCGAAGCCCACGACTCGCAGCTCGGCATTACCTTCGGCCGTAATGTCGGCATGATCTTCAAAGACGGCGTCCCAATGCGCCGCGTCGCCGGCGAGAATATCGTCGAAGAATTCGTTAAGGAAGTTGAGATTCTAAGGAAAGAAGGCTCGGCGGCGAAGTCCCTCGCGAACGAAAAGCCGCTGGTTCAGATCACTTAAAGAAACTTGCCCGCGAAATACGCGAAACATACGAAAAAAAGACCGTTCCTGATATCCTCTTTTCGTGTATTTTGCGTATTTCGCGGCCAAAAATTCTTTACGGATAAAGAAACGTAAACGGATAAAACGGCAGATTCCGCAAAACGCCGAAGGTCAACAGCAGCACAAGTGTCCCAACCAGAAAATTCGGCGACGACGAGAGTTTCATCAACCCGCGTCCCCTTAACACTATCGAAACCAGCGTCACCAAAACAAATCCAAACACCAAAACGAACACCGGAATCAAGGCGTTATAATCCAACGCCGTCGCAAGGTCGCCGTGAAACAAAGCATGAAACCCACGCGTCAAACCACAACTCGGACAAGCAAAACCGGTTATCGACAATAGCGGGCACACCGGAAAGAAATTCGACTTAGTGGGGTCGAAATACCAAACCACACCACTTCCCGCCGTCAATCCGGCCAGCCCTGCCGCAGCGAGGACACGGCCGGACGCGGACATTGGCTCATTTCGGTTGATTGCTGCTTCCATAATCGCGATCAAACCCACGATCATCGACTACGGGCGGATATTCTTCAAGTTCTGAGCCGTCACAACGAGCATCTGGCGGGCCTCCGGGCTTCCGTCGTGCGTTTTAGCAAGTTCGACAAGCTTGGTCAAAGCCATTATCCCGTTCTGATTGGTCCCGGCTGGGGCAGTCCCGACAAACTGTTCGATTTCGGCGATGTTAAAGCTCGTCTTGTTGCTATCGGCAATCTCGGCAGCAAAATTCCCTAGCGTAGTACCGACACGGAAATGCCATTCGTTTTTCGGATTGCCGGCAAGCTTAGATCGCATAGTGATCTGAAGACGCCGCAGCGATTCGATTGACGCGACCGTGAGTTTTCCGGGTTTATACGGCGAGGCAGAGACTGAATAGTTTACGTCGCCTTTTACAGTATAGACGTTAGGATTCGTGGCTTTCTGAACATCAACGGCGGTCGTTGCGACTGGTTTCTCAAACTCAATTGTTTCAAGGGCTTCTCGTTCTTCGCTCCAGTCTTCCGGCAGGCGTGCCGCCAGCGACCTCGGCATCACATACGCCGTAAACGAACCGCTGCGTTCCGCGAAGGCTAACTCATAACCGATGCCGCCCGTGGTGATAGTTCCTACGAAATTGTACGTGATCACCCCCGAAACCTTTACCGGCTCGCCCTGCAGCAATGTAGGCGAAAATCGGGCACCTCGTGCAGCATCCGTCGCGGCGGCACGAAGGAGCGGATGTCCCGAAACCGCCGAGGCCGAGATCACCGTGCCCCGTTCATCGATCAATACCTGGACGCTGACGGCTCCTTCCGCGTTAACAGCTCTTGCGGCCGGCGGATAAGTCGGCTTCGGCAAACTTGTCGCCTTGCCGTTCAGCACTCCGCCCGAAATTGTCGAAGGAAGCTTAGCCGGAGGCGGAGGCGCCGGTGGAACGTTTTGTCCAAAAACGAAACTGGTGAAAGAAAGCACAGCGATCAATAGAAAACCTTGACGTTTCATCCTCTGATTCTCCTTATTTTGAAATGATAGCAGAATTTGCCGAGCGTTTAGACACTTTTCGGCGGGAAAAGTTCCATAAAAATGCATAAGCCCAAGCGTGAGCGAGGGCGTAACACTCAACGCTCGATTACGCCCTTCCTAACGGTCGGGCTTCCGCATGTTTAGGCGGCCATTTTCATAAACAGCGCGTCGGTTGCCATTTTTCGGTTGATGTTTACCAGCAGATTTTCGCGCAGTGTTTGGATAGCGGTGAGCCATTCCGGCAGGTTTTTCGAGTTCGCGTTTTTGGCGAGCGAGGTGAGTTTTTCCGGGATGTCCGTATTTACTACATCGGAACTCGCCTGGCCGATGCCAATCGACCAAACATCGTGGATAAGCGATTCGAGTATGCCGAGATTGTCCTCAAACGAATCTTTGTTTTTCGCGTCGTTTAGTTCTTCGGTAGTCCGGAGCAGCAAGACGCGGTCGCCGGTGTCGATCGCGCTGGTCAGAGCGGCCAGCAGTCTGTCACGCCGCCCGCGGAATTCAGGTAAGTCCAGCGCAACCGCATGGCCGATGCTGCCGTTTGCCAGCCGGGCGGCGAGCTCCGACTCGGGCTTCGGCAATCCGCGCGTTTCGATCAGATAGCGCTCCGTTTCCTCCACCGAAACGGGAGCAAACCTCAATACCTGACAACGTGATCGAATCGTGGGCAGCAGACTGTCCGGCCGCGAAGTGATAAGAAAAATATGGGTTGTCGCAGCCGGTTCTTCAAGAGTTTTCAACAAGGCGTTTGACGCGGCATCGTTCATTTTGTCGGCGTCATCGACGATAAAAACGCGGGCCGCGGCCTCATATGGACGAAAATGTGCTTCGCGTTCAAGATCGCGGATCGCATCGACAAAGATGCTGCGATTGTAGGCAGCGACCGTTGCAACATCGGGATGATTGCTGAAAATAACCTTCTTAAAGTCGTCCCTCGCGTCGGCCCGCGGAAACTCGAACTCACCGGCACGCACACACGCCGGGCATTCACCGCACGGCAGGCCGTTTTCGCTGACGCGGCAGACCAATGAGCGGGCAATCTCGATAGCGAACAACCGCTTGCCGACACCTTCCGGCCCCGCAAAAAGCATCGCGTTCGGCAGCCTGCCTGATGTTCGCAAGCGGACCAAAGTCGCTTTCAATTGTTCATTTCCGACGATGTTGTCGAACATAAACCTTTAGAACAAACCACGAAAAACTAAAGCAATCTACTTTATTGAGTTTTCGTGTGATTTAGTGGTTCCATTTCTGCCGTCCCGATAAACGGCAAAACCATCCCGATAACACCTGCGTGAATTTCTTCGACTGAAGCGTTCGCATCAATGACCTTGAAGCGATCCGGCTCACGTTCGGCAACGCCTAAATAGGCCGTGCGGACCGCGGCGTAAAAATCCGCGGTCTCGACGTCCATTCGGTTGACGCGTTCGCCGGTTTCGCTGCGGGCCTGCATTCTGCGAAGCGCGTTTTCGACCGTTATGTCGAAAAACAGCGTTAGGTCCGGTTTCAGGCCGCCGGTAGCAAGGTAAATGATCTCGTTTACCGTCGCTTCAGGAAAACCGCGGCCGGCTCCCTGATAAGCGAATGTCGCATCGGCGTAACGATCCGAGATTACGATGCGGCCTTGTTCCAATGCGGGTTTGATCAGAAATTCGACGTGTTGGGCCCGGTCGGCGGCAAAAAGAAGAAGTTCGGCACGCGGAGCCACCGTTTCTTCGGTCTCAAGAAACGCTTCGCGAAGCCGTCGCCCGAGCGGTGTTCCGCCCGGCTCGCAGGTCGTAATGACATCTATCGACCGCTGGCGCAGTGCTCCGGCGAGCATGCGTAATTGTGTGGATTTTCCGCTGCCGTCGATCCCTTCGAAAGTAATAAATTTTCCGCGCAATTAGTTAATTCGACTCTGATTTTCGTTCCTGTGAGATGGTGGAAATCGAGTGCTTAAAGATCAAAACATCTTGTCCGCCCACATCGAGCATGACCGAAAATTTGTCAAAGCTCTTAATCCTTCCGGATAAAGTAGATCCTGGGAGCAGATGAACCACAACGTTCACCTTCTCACGCCGAGTCGAATTTAAAAAGGCATCCTGAATGTTTTGGGCGGCCTGTTTTTCCATAACATTTCGTGTTTCCGGCGATCTTTATTGATTATTACGAATCGGATTATAACAGATTTGGCTTATCAAACAAGTGTTTTCTTTCCGTACGGTCGCAAAAGTTTGTGCCGATAAACGTTAAGCCCAAACAATTTACAAATCTTTACGTCTGCTCCTGTACAATCTGCAGGGCGGCGTCCACGACTGCCTTGTCGGTGCCAAAACCGTTCAACCAGCGAGCGTTTTCTTCGGCCCGAAACCAGGTTAACTGGCGTTTTGAATAGTTTCGGACGTCTTGTTTCGTCTTTTCCAGGGCACTTTCCAGTGTCCGCTCACCCCGCAGATATTCGCAAACCCGCCGATAGCCGTGCGACCCGAGAGCGTTGCTTGTATCTGATACGCCCGCGGCCCTGATCTGTTTCACCTCGTCAACCAACCCCGCCGCGAAATGCTTTTCCGCTCGCTGATCGATCAGCCGATAAAGGTCGTCTCTTGGCGGCGATAAAACTATCAGCGTTATCCTTTTAGCCAAATCCGATGGCGGCGGCCGATCAGTCTGTCGGGCCGACATTCGTTCGCCCGTTTGAATAAAAACCTCGATTGCACGGATAACACGAACATAATCTCGCGGAAAAAGCCTGCCGGCCGCCTGCGGATCTAGCCGCGTTAAGATTCGGTGCAGATGTTCCGGGCCTTTCAGCTCATTCAATTGCTGAAGCCGATCTCGCAGCTTCGCGTCCGTCTGAGGGCTTTCAAACAGCGGATGCATCAACGTTCTAAGATAAAAGCCCGTTCCGCCGACCAGCACCGCCATCTTTCCCCGATCTTCGATTTCTGCGATCTTCTTTTCAGCGTCACGCGCCCAATCAGCGGCGGTATAATTCACACGCGGATCGACGTAATCGAGCAGATGATGCGGCACGCCCTGCATCTCGGTCGCGGAAGGTTTTGCCGTCGCAATCTCGATCTCACGATAGATCTGCACCGAATCGAAATTCACTACTTCCCCGCCGACGCGCTTTGCAACTGCCACGCCAAAAGCGGTTTTGCCCGAAGCCGTCGGGCCGGCGATCGCATAAACGGGTCGCGGGGTCATGGAGTAGATAATAATCTAATACGCGATTTGCGGCCGTCGCGAAAACGACGATTGTGGTTATCGCGGCAAAATTGTAAATTCCAAATTGTAAATTGCTAATTGGTATTGAATTAGATTGCCGGATTCTTCTTGAACCTTAATGTCCAATTGACAATTTAGAATTGGCAATGTTTTTAGATGATTAACCTGAACACTGCCTCAATCCTGCTCGCTGCCGTGAGTTTGGCTGGCTCAGTCGCTTACGTTCTCGCCCGCTGGAAAGACAAAGGCACCGCGGCCGCAATAGCCAAGACGGCGGCTAGCTCCGCGTTCGTCGCATTGGCGTTTGTAAACGGAGCAACGGAAACGACGTACGGTCAGCTCATTCTTGCGGCCCTGATTTTTAGCTGGCTGGGAGATATGCTGCTATTGTCTTTGACAAGCTCGTTCCTGCTTGCAGGTATCGCCTCATTTTTTGCAGCTCATCTGGCTTTCGCAATCGCTTTTGCGAATAACGCCCTTAACGCTTCCGCCGGTGCGATTACTTTCTTGCTTGCCCTGGTCTTTGGAATACTGGTGCTGCGATGGCTTTGGAAATACCTGAACGGTTTTTACCGCATCGCCGTTCCTCTGTATCTAGTAGCCATTGCCTCGATGATCGCACTCGCGATTGCCGCAAGCTTTGTATCTTTGCCTCCCACGGTTGCGGTGGGCGCTGTTGCGTTCGCAATTTCCGACATCTCAGTGGCCCGCGACCGGTTTATCGAAAAAAGCGTTGCGAACAAAGCCTGGGGCTTGCCGCTCTATTATTTTGCCCAAATCCTGCTCGCCGCTTCGGTGAGCTTCCGGGCCGAATAGGATATCCTGAACCATCATGAAAATTGCCCTATTGTCGCTGATCCTTTCGACCTTTTTCTTCCCGGCCTCAGCCCAGCGAACGGAAAATTACACACGTTACGTCAATCCGCTGATCGGCACTCAGAAAATGGGCCACACGTTTCCGGGTGCGACAGTGCCGTTCGGGGCGGTGCAGCTTTCGCCTGACACGGACCAGCAGCCGCACAATATCGGCGGCGTGTATAACAAGGACGCGTACAAATACTGCGCTGGCTATCAGTACGACGACGCGAGCATCGTTGGATTCTCTCACACGCATTTCAGCGGTACAGGGCATAGCGATCTTGGGGACTTTCTGATCATGCCGACGATTGGCGAATTGCAGCTTGAGCCCGGCAGCAAAAGCGATCCTTCTACCGGATTTCGTTCCGGCTTCTCGCACGCAAACGAGACCGCAGAGCCGGCCTATTACAAGGTCAAACTAGACGACCACAACATCCTTGCCGAAATGACCGCAACGACGCGGGTCGGGTTTCATCAGTATACGTTTCTGAACCCGGTCGCTACCGCTCCCGGTCCTGACAAACCCGCTGCCGCAGGTGGTACTGACAAGATCGACGCTCACATCATCCTCGACCTGATGCACGGCATCTACAATTACGAGGACAAGAATGTCTGGACGTTCGTACGGGTTGAAGACGATCGAAGAGTCGTCGGTTATCGCCAGACTAACGGCTGGGCGCGAACACGAACAGTCTATTTTGCGATGGAGTTCTCGAAGCCGTTCAAATCGTACGGCTTCAAGAATTTCGGCAAAGAAGATTACAAGGGCTTCTGGAGAAAGTTCGACCAGACAAAGAATTTTCCAGAAATGGCTGGAAAACAGATACGTGCGTATTTCGATTTCGACGCTACCGCGAATGAGAAGGTGAAGATCAAATTTGCCATCTCGCCAGTATCGACCGAAGGCGCTCTCTTAAACATGAATGCTGAGATTCCGCACTGGGATTTCGAGCGCACCAAACGCGAAAGCCAGGCGGAGTGGAACCGCGAGCTAAGCAAGATCGCCGTCACCACGCTCGATGAAGGCGAGATGGTGAATTTCTACACGGCCTTGTATCACGCACTACTGACGCCGACGGTTTACATGGACGTCGATGGCCGGTACAAGGGCGTTGACCAGAATATCCACAAAGCAGTAA
>CADEEU010000102.1 GCA_902826385.1 uncultured Acidobacteriota bacterium
TCACCGGACACGCCGCGGCTGATTTCGTGCTCGGCTTCCCTTCCCTTTCGCAAAAAGTTTCGATCTTCCGACAGGTAAAGGTTTTTGGCAAGCTGCTGTGTAGCGGTAGAGGCCCCGCGCTTAAAGCTCGGCAGCGGCGGAATCCATTCGTCTTCTCGGTTCGCACACTCTTTTATTGGCTGCCCCGCAGCCTTAGCTTCGGCCTCGCATTCTTCCTTTGCTCCCTTTTCTCCTTCCCTTACGGCTTCGTCCCAGGCTTTCTCTATAGCGTCCCAATCGAAGCCGTTGTGCTCGAAAAACCGAGCATCCTCTCCCGCCAGAACCGCTCTCGCCAGATGCGGCGAAATCTGGTCCATCGGCATCCAGATCATAAACTTTCGCGGCTCGCGGTTCTCCGCTCGCGCCTCGCTTAGACGATGTTCGATCATCGATGTAGTGACCGGATTCTCTGTTTTAAGGCTGGAAATGCCGGGAAACGTAATAACCTCATAAAGCGCCCAAACGGCGATCGCTCCGACGAAAACAAGGAAGAGGATTTTGGTCCAACGCCACATAAAAGACTACTCGGCGACCGACGCCGGATATTTCGACTATTAATATACGACATTTTCCCAAAACCCGTTCGGCCTATGTACAAGCGGTAGAAAACGCTTGAAAACTAAAGTGGTTAGGGCTATTCTGAGAATGTCCCGTTCGTAACAATTCAACCGAGAATATGAGTCAAAACGATAATGTCGTTGCGGTTATACTAGGCGGTGGTGCAGGTTCAAGGCTCTTTCCGCTGACCCGCGACCGCTCAAAACCTGCCGTTCCGCTGGGCGGAAAGTATCGTTTGATAGATGTACCAGTCTCTAACTGCATAAACTCGGACGTTACGCAGATCTTCGTTTTGACGCAATACAATTCTGCTTCGCTTAACCGGCACATATCGCGGACCTATCGATTTTCCAGCTTCTCTTCCGGATTTGTCGAAATACTCGCCGCGGAGCAAACAAAAGACAGCCCGGATTGGTTCCAGGGCACGGCGGACGCAGTGCGACAGATATTGCCACACCTTCGCAGTTGGAATGTAAAGACGCTGCTCATCCTTTCGGGAGATCATCTTTATCGAATGGATTACCGTAAATTTCTTGAGCGTCACTATTCGACCAACGCGGACGTGACGATCTCGGTAATACCCGCAAACCGTCATGACGCCGAAGGCTTTGGACTTTTAAAGACTGACGAAAAAGGTGCGATAGTCGAGTTCAAAGAAAAACCGAAAGACGAAGCTCTGGATGCCATGCGTGTCGATACAACCAGTTTCGGCCTGACTCCCGAGGAGTCAGAACGCCGGCCGTTTTTGGCTTCGATGGGCATTTACGTCTTCGATTATGCAAAGCTGATCGAGCTGTTAAAGGCCGACGAGTCTGCGGTCGATTTCGGCGGTGAGATAATTCCGGCCGCTATTAAAAACTACAATGTTCAGGCCCATCTCTTTAACGATTATTGGGAGGATATCGGAACGATCCGGGCCTTTTTTCAGGCAAATCTCGACCTCGCCTCGCCGCTACCGAAATTCAATTTTTTTGATGCTGAATCGCCGATCTACACCCGAAGCCGCTATCTGCCGCCTTCGAAACTGCACGGTTGCGACATCGATAATTCGATGGTCAGCGAAGGCTGCATTATGAACGGTGTTTACGCGCGAAATTCGATAATTGGTTTGAGGAGCCGACTTGATGTGGGCGTGCGCATCGAGGATTCGATCATTATGGGATCGGATTTTTTTGAGTCGATCGAAGAGATTAGGTCCAATCTCATCAAGGGACAGCCGCACATCGGTATCGGTGAAAACACAGTTGTCCGCCGTGCGATCATCGATAAAAATGTCAGGATCGGCAAGAACGTAAAGCTCGTAAACATACACGGTGTAGACCGAAAAGACGACGAGGAAGGTTGCTACTACATCCGCGAAGGAATCATCATCGTGCCAAAAAACGCAACGATCCGCGACGGAACTGAGGTCTAGACTTGCCAATCGGCGCTCTCGCCATAATAATATTCGCAGTTTTTTAATTGCGGTCATCACGATCACAACCTTCGAACTCGCTTTTGAGATCGCAGCCGTTTTGCGAGAAGGTTAACTCACTCCCAATTTTTCATTCGTTCCCCCAGATAAGCTGTCATAACCAAATCCGATACCGGCTTTATTCCGGCGAATCATGTGTGGTTCTGCCGTTACATTCAACTGCAAAGGAGAATCTGTGAACAAAAAGAAACTGGCGATCTATATTTGCGTCGCGGTGCTTGCGGGCCTATGCGCTTTTGTTTTTGTTACCGACCGATCGAAAGCGGCGACGATTCTGAACGAAGGTTTCGAGGCGGGCGGAAAATCGGCATACGCCGCCGCAAACGTTACGCTCGGAACCGGAAGCTGGAACTTGAGTGAAGCCCTCACCGGCAACACATCCAGCGACCGCAAGACCGGCTCTTATTCGGCCCGCGTACGCGAAACGGGACGGGTACGAATGAACTTTAATGTTTCAAGCGCTGGAACGGTTTCGGTACAGCATGCCAAATACGGCACCGACGGGACGAGCACGTGGGAGATTTGGAGGTCGACCAACAACGGATCGACGTGGTCAAAGGTCGGCTCGACCATTACCACGAGTTCGACAAGCCTGACGACGGCAACCTTCAGCGTAAACAACGCCGGTGCGATACGCTTCGAGTTTCGCAAGGTCTCAGGCGGCGCTAATCGCATCAACTTTGACAACATAACCGTCACGGATTACGTAGCAGCAACGCCTACTCCGACACCGACCGCAACTCCGCCTCCATCGTCGAATGTTCACCTGACTATGGGCAATCCTTCGGCCGCCGTCACTAACACAAGTTTTCCGAGCAACTATCTGATGGAGAAATCGACCTACGCGCTGTCGTATCATCGCGACGACCGGCGTCCCAACTGGGTCTCCTGGCATTTGGATTCTTCGTGGCTTGGTTCGACTCCGCGACAGGACGATTTCCGCTCGGACACTACGCTTCCCGCCGGCTGGTATCGAGTACTTTCCACCGACTATTCAGGATCCGGATACGACCGCGGCCACATGTGTCCGTCGGGCGACCGAACGCGGACCGTCGCGGAAAATTCGTCCACGTTCCTGATGACAAACATGATCCCGCAGGCGCCTGACAACAATCAGCAAGCGTGGGCCAGCCTCGAAAGCTATTGCCGTACGCTGGCAAATCAGGGCAACGAGCTGTACATAATCTCCGGCGGCGATGGGATAAGCGGCTTCATCGGCAGCGGTGTGATCGCACTTCCGACCACTACCTGGAAAGTGATAATGGTGCTGCCCAGCGGAGCCAACGACGTTTCGCGGGTTAACACCTCAACCCGACTGATCGCCGTCAGTATGCCGAATCAAAACGGCATCAGCAGCGACTGGCGAAGCTTCCGCGTCAGCGTCGATCAGGTCGAGTCAATAACCGGATACGATTTCTTTTCGAATGTTCCGGTGTCGATCCAGAATCAGATCGAATCGCTGGTCGACGTTCAGCGCATCGCCGAGTCTGAGATCGAACTCGATAAATACGCCATCGCCGAAATCGAAGCAGAAAGAAAGTACAATCCACGAAAGCGTTGATGAAGTAAGAAAAGTGGGAAAAGAGGTCGCTCGGCGGCCTCTTGTTCTGTGACAAAAACTATTGGCTGCTGGTCAGGTTGGTCTGCAATTTGGTCTTTTGGGGAACAACGTATGTGTCTCTCGCCCTTACGGCTAGATTTTCGCGGTTGACCCGGACCTTTATTTTCCGGGTTTTGCCGGGCTCGCCTTCATCGGTCGGATAGTAACCGATGCTGTAAAACTCGCGAAGCTCGCTGGCAATTCGTGCAAAGGCAGCGTTCAGGTTTCCGTAAGACGAAGCGACATTTACGCGACCACCGGTACGCAGTGCGAGTTGATCCAAAAACTCCTCGGCGAACCTGTACTCATCTGCTGTAGTCCCACGTTCGCCTGGCGAACTGATCGGCGGACGGCTCGGCGGTAAAGTCGAAGGGTCGTTACGCTGATCGCGTTCGGGAAAATCTCTTGGGTCCTGGGTTCGGGACGTCCTTCGCGTCGGAATCGGAAAAGGAAAATTGGTCGGGATACCGGTTGGAGAACCAGTAGGAATGGTCGTTCCTTTATCCGGTGTCGGCAATCCCGGTGGAACGACAATCGGAGGATTTCGCTTCATCGATTGAACATCGGCGTAAGTGTCGTAACGGATCGGATATATCAACGCGTCCAATTCCATTGCGTCGCGAAGATTGTCGATATCGTGTGACTTTCGGCTGGTCGTATCTACGCCGTCGGTAAACAAAACAATGGCTTTGCGACCCTGAATCGACCGCAGCCGTGAGTTCATGGTCAGATCGACAGCTTCGTAAAGGCTTGTACCGGTCGAGATTTTAGTGCTTCGAATTGCTGAGTAGATCCGTTGGCGGTCGGACGTAGCCTCGCACAACATATGGACTTCTTCGTCGAAGGAGATGACCAGCACTTTGTCCTCCGGCCTAAGCTGGTTGATAAAGGCGATCGCAGCATTCTGTATCTCATCGATCTTAAACGTCGCCGAATAACTCATGTCCAGGACGAGCGCCACCGTAAACGGTTGTGCCTCGTTCGAAAAATAGGCCAGATCCTGCGACACGCCATCCTCGAAGATCGAAAAATCCGCCTTTGTCAGCCCGCCTATGAAGCGGTTCTTGCGGTCCATGACCCTAACAGGCACCGTCACGAGCTTGGTATCGACGGAAACTACCTCTTCGTCGACCTCGGCGTCTTCCTCGACTGGTGGAGGCGTTGGTTTAGGCTCAGCCGCTCTTTGATTGGGTTTTTCGTTGGATGGCGCGGGAACGACCCTGCGGGACTGAGCTTGAACGATCAAACCCGGCCCACACAAGGCCGTAAGAACAAGTGTCAAAATAAGTTTCCTCATCGCAGGGACACGAGAACTACGTCGAGTATACGATGCCTGACGTTCGTCGAAAAGATGCTCTGGGATAAAACTTCAATCTTATATTCCGGCCCGGTTATTGTTCTGGCCGACAATATAGCTGTTTTTGGCACGGACGATCAGATTAGGACGCATCACGCGTACTTTTATCTGCTTACGATCGCCGACCTGGCCGACCTTTTCCGGATAGTATCCGAGCGAATATTGTCGACGAAGCTCTTCGGCAATTCCGGTAAAGGCGACGTCCAGATTGCCGGTCGAGTCGGCTTCGAAATTCCGTCCGCCGCTGTTTTGGGCAAGTGTTTCCAGGTATTTGCGGCCGTTCTCATATTCCGCAGACGAACCACCGCCGCCGCCAGCACCGCCGCCACCGCCGGCCGGTGGAAATGTACCGCCGCCCAGAATTATGCCGATAATTCCGCCAAGATTTCCGCCGCCTCCGCCTCTTCTGCGGCGCGGAAACGGATTGCCGCCTCGGTTGCCGCCCCAACCGCCGTTGCCCAGCGTGTCACGCTGGGTGTTGTACCTGATCGGGTAGAACAACGCGTCGACTTCTTCAACATCGGCGATCGTGCTTTGATAGTTCGCTCGTCTGGAGGTTGTATCGACGCCGTCGGTGAAAAGGACGACCGCCTTTCGGCCCTGTATTTTCGAAAGTTCGCGGTTTATGACCTGGTCGACAGCTTCGTAAAGACTTGTGCCATCACCGAACTGGGCCTGATTGATAGCGTATCTAAGCGTTCGCTTGTCGTTTGTCGGCTGGCACAAAACACGTACGCGGTCGTCAAAAGACATGACCATAACGCGGTCGTTTGGCCGCAATTGTTCGACAAACGTCATCGCCGCTGTGTGGATTTCGTCGATCCGAAACGCCGTGGACGGGCTGACGTCGATCATCAAAACCACGGTAAACGGCTGTTCGACTGAAAGAAAGTAATCGACCTTTTGCTCGATACCGTTCTCGAAAATGCGAAAATCCCGCTGCTCGAGGCCAGATACAAAGCGACCTTCGCGGTCGAGCACGGAAACCGGCATCGTAATCAAGTTGGTCTCGACCTTTATGATCTCGGAGCTGTCGTCGATTGCCTGCGGAGTAGGGGTCGGAGCAGGCCGTTTGGCCGTGTCGCCGACCAGGACCGGCGGGCCGCTTCGCCGTGTAGTAGGTTCAGGCTCATCGCCCTGGAAAACCGGCGGGGCCGGCGTTGGGGCAACGCGCGGGCGTGTGGACGTGCCGCCCTGGGCAAGCGTCGAAGCCGCCGCAACCCCAATAAGCATGAAAACGGTCAGATAGCGTTTCATCATCACCGAGTCTCCGTTTTTGACAAGATACTTTGGGGAAAGCGCTCGTTTTGATTACGAATCTATATGACGCGTTGCTAACTAATTTTGGCGGAAAATTGTTGGAGTTTCAGGATTTACGTGTGTTCAGAGCCTCGATGGCAAGGTCATGAAACTTTCGGCGGACCAAGTTGATATTTACGAAGGGCAGCGGGTGGTTGTGAGTGCGGTTGGTCAGAAGTACAAAAATGCGATCCTTTACCGGATCGATCCACAGGCTGGTACCCGTAAACCCAGTATGCCCAAAGCTTTCCGGGGACATATTGTCTCCCGCCGTCGAAAAGGTCGTTGTCGCCGACTCGAACGCAAACGAGCGATAAAGCTGGGTGATGATTCCCGCTGTATCGTTTACGCCTTCAGCCAATGTCGAACGGAAAAGGACGCAGGTTTCCGGCTTTAGAAGCTGAGTGTGATCAGGCAGAAACTGGAGGGCCAATTCGAATACTTCTTCGGCTGTCGAAAAGAGCCCTGCATGACCCGCGGAGCCGCCCAGAAAATACGAATTTCCATCGTGTACTTCTCCCCAAATGACGCCCTTACGAAATGCATCCTCGGCCCGAATTTCTGCGTCCTTTGTCACTGAAACCTCAGAAGACTTAGTCGGTGACAGGTGACCCATTTCAATTGCGGTTTGCCGTTCGAATTCGTTCCCGGTCTCACTGGCCGCTATCCGCGATTTCAGATGTTCAGGCGGACTGAACTGCGTATCTATAAGCTTCAGCGGCGAGGCGACCAAATCTTCGAACAGCTTGCTGTAAGATTCATCTATGGCCCGATTGGAGAGATGCAAAATACAAAAACCGAGCAGAATAAAATTCAGGTCGCTGTAAATAACGTTTCGACCAAGCTGTGCGTCCTGAGTCATATCGACGATCAAACGCAAAACGGCAGCCTGCTTATTCTTCGGAAGGAAATAGACCGGAAAAAACGAGCTCCATGCAGAAAGCCCTGAATCATGAGCCGCCAAGTGACGGATTTCCAAATTTTCATTTACAGCCGAAAAGAATTCACCGCCAAGATCGCGCACCCGGGTGGCCAGGCTCATCTGCCCATTTTCGATAAGCATTGCCGCCAACAGCCCGGTCACCAAAGGCTTTGTCAAACTCGCCAGATCATAGATAGTATCCAGCCTTGCCTCGATGCGTTCAGGCTCAACGACCGCATATCCCAGCGCGTCTTGATAGACGATTTCCCCTTTTTCCGCAACAAGATAGACCGCCGACGGAAAGTCGTTTGCCTCGATACGCTCTCTCAAAAATGCCGAAATGGCTTCGTTCATCCTACATTCATCCTAACTCTAACCAGTGCAATTGACACTCTTGGGAGAGGGGAATAGACTTCACCTACGAATTTTTTTGGAGGTATCTGTTTTTATGAGCAAAGTTGAATCAGCCGATCTGATCCTTAAACTTTATGACCTGCGGCGCGAAGAGACCATGCGAAAGGCCCGTAACTGGATCTTTGGCTTTAACCCGACGAGTGCCCAGGACTTTATGACCACGATGATGGACCCGGAAGTCGGCGGTTATCTGCGGATGGTGACTTCGTATTGGGACATGGCCGCGGCTCTCGTCAACCACGGAGCAATCGACGCCGAAATGTTTAACGACACGGTCGGCGAACATACGATGATCTTCGCCAAGGTCGAGCCCTTCCTCGCGGAACTCCGCGAAATGTGGCAGGAGCCGAAAGCATTTGCCCACCTGGAAAAGGTGATTCTCGACCAGCCGAACGGCGCCGAAAAGGTCAAGAAAACCCAGGAATGGCTCAAGAGCATGAGCGAACAAGCCGGCACTGCCGCGGCTTGATCTGATATCAAACTCGATCAAAAAGGGCTGCTGGAAAATACGAATTTCCGGCAGCCTTTTTCGTTACTGAATTTATGCAGGTGGAGCGGGCTTTGAGTCAACATGACACAAGCAACGGTTTATCTTTCGCTTGCTCCGCCGCCTCCGGCGTGGTTTTCCGCTCCCTGCCCTTCCCGGCCGTCCAGCCCGAAAGCGGATCTCGCTCCTCCACCTTCGCTGGCTCCGAATGTCAAATTGCGGCTTGTCGCTCTAGCCGTGCAAAATGCTGGGCAATCTTTGCCAGGACGCCCGTTGCAAGCTTTACCGCTCGGCGACCATCTTCACCGGTTACGGGCGGCTCAACTCCATTCTCTATCGAATCGAGAAACGCAATGATCTCGGCCCTTAGCGGTTCGACATCGTTTATCTCAAGCCGGTTGATCGAAATACCGAGCAGCGGATGGGCCGCTTCGGGATTGAGCGATGTGACCGAGGAAAACTTCGTCCCGTAATCGAGTACGACGTAAGAATTGGTCTGATAGAACCGCGTTTTCCGTATCTTCTCGGTCCCGATACGCGACGCGGTGATGTTGGCGACGGCACCGTTCGCAAATTCGATCCGGGCATTCGCCGCATCGACCTTGTCCGAAATTACCGGAATCCCGACCGCGTGAATGGCCGAAACTTCTACATCGTTACCCACCAGCCACTGCACTGCATCGAGATCGTGGATCATCACGTCAAGCACGACATCGACATCCAGCGAGCGATTTGGGAAAGGCGAAACTCGGTGTATCTCGAAATACAGCGGGTTCGTGACATGCGGGCGCAGAGCGACCATCGCCGGATTGAATCTTTCCAACTGTCCGACCATCAGCTTTGCGCCTGATTTGGCGGCGGCGGCGATCATGTCGTCGCATTCTGAAACCGAAAGTGCCATCGGCTTTTCAACCAGCACGTTCACGCCGCGTTCAAGAAAGGCGCAGGCAATCTCGCGGTGGGTTTCGGTCGGCGTCGCAATGGAAACAACGTCGGTTTTATCGAGCAGATCTCGCCACTCTGTAAAACTCGCCGCCCCATTTTCAGCCGCAATTTGGGCTACGGTTTCGGCATTTACGTCGCAAACGCCGACAAATTCAACGCGGTCTTCGCGCTCGAGCTCTGCATAATTTCTGGCATGATGCCGCCCGAGGCTGCCGACGCCTATTGCCGCTGTCCTTAGTTTTGATCTTTCCGACATCTTGAGAATTGAATCGAATTTTGAATTCGGTAATACTTGTTATTTTCCGCTAAGTTTTGCCAAATGACAAAGTTATCGGCAGGTGAAGGTGATCGAGTTTTCTGGTTCGTCAGTGTGGCGATCGTGATCTTCGTTTACTTTTTCGGCTTAACGATTCCGCTGTTAGGTCCCGATGAACCGCGATATGCTCAGGTTGCACGCGAGATGTTCGAGCGCGGCGATTGGATCACGCCGACGCTCGGCGGCCACAACTGGTTTGAAAAACCGGCACTGCTTTATTGGCTGCAGATCGCTTCATACAACCTGTTCGGTGTTTCGGAATTTTCAGCCAGGTTCGGCTCGGCATTGTTCGGGCTGGGTACGATATTCAGCCTGTGGATATTGGGCAAAACCTACGAACGGGAAAGTGCGGATGACGTTCAAACCGCCGATTTCGCAAACTGGCTCGCGTTGATCGCGGCCTCTTCTCTTGGCCTGATCGTGTTCGCCCGCGGTGCGAGCTTTGACATAATCCTGACCTTCCCGATGACCGCGGCCATGGTTAGTTTTTTCGTTTTTGACCGCAACTCGTCAAGTGGCCGCTCGGGTACGTTCGCTCTGTTTCTTTTTTACTTTTTCGTCGGTCTTGCACTCTTGGCAAAAGGCCTGGTCGGTGCGGTTTTTCCGTTTGCAATAATCGCACTTTATTATTTGCTGTCGCGAAAGCTGCCGCCTAAAAAATTTCTGATCGGTCTCGTTTGGGGCGGGTTAGTCACGCTGATCGTAGCCGCCGCTTGGTACGGGCCGATGTACGTGCAGCATGGCTGGGAATTCATCGACGAATTTTTTATTTAGCATCATTTTCAGAGATA